>NZ_QKLB01000005.1:0-224926 GCF_003224295.1 Curtobacterium sp. MCPF17_046
GAGATGTCTCGTGGGCTCGGAGATGTGTATAAGAGACAGACCCAGCACGCCTCCCACCCGAAGGAGCACCACCATGACCGCCTCCCTCCCCACCCGCCGCCGCACGGTCGTCGTCGGCGCCCTCGCGGCGTCCCTCGTCGCCGCCACCGTCGGCCTCGCCCCGCAGTCCGCGAGTGCCGCGACCGACCAGGGCTGGCTCCGCATCGGGCACCTGTCGCCGGACACCAAGAGCGTCGACGTCGAGCTGTCCGGCCTGTCCGGCGGCAAGACCGTCTTCGAGCTCGACGACGTCGCCTACGGCCAGGTCAGCCCCTACGAGAAGCTCCCGACGGGCACGTACGTCCTGTCCATGCGTGCGTCCGACGCGCCGGACTCGACGCCGGTCATCTCGACCGACGTCACCGTCCAGGGTGGCGACGCGAGCACCGTCGTGGCGTTCGGCAAGAGCAGCGCGCTGGAGACGGCCGCGTTCACCGACGACCTGCAGCAGCCCGGCGACGGCAAGGCGAAGCTCCGCCTCGTCCAGGCCGCCACCACCGCGAAGACGGTCGACGTCAGCACCGCCGAGGGCACCGCGATCGCCTCGGACGCCGCGTTCGGCACCGCGACGAAGTACGCGACGGTCGACGCCGGCAAGTGGGACCTCGACATCTCGGGTGGCGGCCAGACCGGCAGCGCCGACGTCGACCTCGCCGGCAACACCGTCTCGACGCTGTTCGTCCTCGACGACAGCGAGGGCGACCTCACGGTCGTCCCGGTCACGGACGCGGCGGCGACCGCCGAGACCCCGGCCGGCGGCGTGCAGACCGGTGGGGGCGGCACGGCCGCCGCGCGGCCGACGACCGACCTGGTCCACGCGGTCGTCCGTGTGTTCCGCGGGTTGTTCGGCTGATCCGGCCGACGTCCACCCGGACAGGAGGCCCGGCCGTCGTGTGCCGACCGGCGGACGCCCGCCGGGCCTCCCGTCCGACACCGCACGTCCACCACCCAGCAGAGAGCGAGCCAGCATGACCCGCAGGAACTGGATCCCCGTGACCGCCGTCGCGCTCGCCGCGGTCCTCGTGACCGGCGGCATCGCCGTGGCCGCGGTCCAGCCGTGGTCCGACCGCGCCCCGGAGGCCGGCGGCGTCTCCACCCCGACGTCGACGACCGCGGCCGGCGGGCCGCGGACCCCCGAGCAGCTCCGCACGGACTTCCTCGACCGGTACGTCGAGGACGGCCGGGTCGTCCGGAAGGACCAGGGGAACGACACCGTCAGCGAGGGTCAGGCGTACGGCCTGCTCATCGCGTACGCGGCCGGCGACCGCGAGCGCTTCGGCGAGATCTGGTCGTGGACGGCGGAGCACCTCCTCACCGATGACCACCTGCTCGCGTGGCGCTGGACGACCGACGGCGGGGTGGCGGACGCGCAGTCCGCGAGCGACGCCGACCTCGACGCGGCCCGGGCGCTCGTGCTGGCCGGGAAGACGTGGGGCGACGACCGTCTCACGGCTGCCGGCACGCGGCTGGCCGACGCCGTGCTCGACCACGAGACCGCCTCGACCGACGCCGGTCTGGTGCTCCTGCCGGGACCGTGGGCGGACTCCGACCCGTACCGGTACAACGCCTCCTACGCGTCCCCGGCCGCCTACCGGGTCCTCGGGGACGCGACCGGTGACGCGCGGTGGGCAGCGTTGGAGCGTGGATCCACGGCCGTGACCTCCGCGGTCCTCGAGGAGACCGACCTGCCGAGCGACTGGTCGCAGGTGCACTCGGACGGCGCCGTCGACGCGATGCCCACGAGCGCGTCCGACCCACGGGTCCTGTACGGGTACGACGCGATGCGGATGCCGCTCCGGTACGCCGAGGCGTGCACCCCGTCCGACCGGGCCCTCGCCGCCGGCCTCGTGCCGACCCTGCGCCGCAGCACCGAGCTCGCGGCGCAGCTCGACCTCGGTGGCACGGCCGTCACGGGGGACCGGAGCGCGCTCGCCTACGTCGCCCGGGCCGCAGCCGAACGGGCCGCCGGGTCGACGAGTGCGGCGGCGGCCGACCTCGAGCGTGCCGACCGGACCGCCGCCACGACGCCGACGTACTACGGCGACGCGTGGGCGGCACTCGGCGCGACGATGCTCACGTCCGACGTGCTCGGCGGGTGCGCGACCGCTGGCGGAGGCACGTCGTGACCGGGCAGCGCGGTCGTCGCGCCGTCCGCCCGGACGGCGGCGCAGCGGGGACGGCACTGCGCACGCGGCTCCGCCGGCACCGGGTCGCCCTGAGCGCGGCCGTGGCCGTCGTGGTCGCCGCCGGCGCCGTGGCGACGGGTGTCGCCGTGGCTGCCGATGACGGGACCGACGGAGCAGCCGGCGTACCGACCGCGACCCCGTCCGCGGCCTCGTCGTCCGCGTCCGGTCCCTCGTCCGCGCCGAGCGGCGACCGGGACATCGCCGGGTTCCAGGACCCCGCGGCACCGGCGGCCCGTTCCGACGCGACGCCGACCCGGGTGTCGATCCCGGCCATCGGGGTCGACGCGGGCCTGGAGGACCTCCACCGCGGGGCCGCCGGCGAACTCGACCCGCCCGAGGCCTGGGACGACGCCGGCTGGTTCAGCGACGGCATCGTGCCGGGCGAGGTCGGACCGGCCGTCATCGCCGGGCACGTCGACAGCCCGACGAGCGCCGCGGTCTTCTTCCGCCTCGACGAGCTCGTCGCCGGTGACCGCATCGCCGTCGCCATGACGGACGGCAGCACCCGCACCTTCGCCGTCGACCGCACCGAACGCGCGGCGAAGAGCGCCTTCCCGACGAGTGACGTCTACGGCACCACACCCACCCCGACGCTGCGGCTCATCACGTGCGACGGCACCTTCGACACCGCCACCGGGCACTACACGGACAACCTCATCGTCTTCGCCGACCTCGTCGACGACTGACCCGGCCCCGGACGCCCGACCCGGCCCCGACACCCGACCCGACCCGGACGCCCGACCCGGACACTCGACCCGACCCGGACCCTGGCAGGACACCGAACAGGAGCACCCGATGCCCGACCGCACCCTCGTGATCATCCCCACGTACGACGAGGCCGAGAACATCCGGCCGATCATCCGCCGCACGCTCGACGCCACCGACGAGCACGTGCACGTCCTCGTCGTCGACGACGCGTCCCCGGACGGCACGGGGGAGATCGCCGACACCATCGCCGGCGAGACCGACCGGGTGCACGTCCTGCACCGCACCGTCAAGGACGGCCTCGGCGGTGCCTACCTGGCGGGGTTCGCGTGGGGGCTCGACGCCGGGTACGCGAAGCTCGTCGAGATGGACGCCGACGGCTCGCACCACCCGGAGTACCTGCCGTGGATGACCGAGCTCGCCGACACGTCCGACCTCGTCCTCGGCTCCCGGTGGGTGCACGGCGGGCGCGTGGAGAACTGGCCCTGGCACCGGGAGCTCCTCTCGCGCGGCGGCAACCTCTACACGCGGCTCGCGCTCGGCGTCGACGTGCGGGACGCCACCGGCGGGTTCCGCGTCTTCACCGCGGACGCCCTCCGACGCATCGACCTCGACGGCATCGCGTCGAAGGGCTACTGCTTCCAGGTCGACCTCTGCTGGCGCGCACTCGAGGCCGGGCTGCGGGTCGTCGAGACGCCGATCACGTTCACCGAACGGGAGTTCGGGGTCTCGAAGATGAGCGGGAACATCGTGCGCGAGAGCCTGACGCTCGTGACGCGGTGGGGGATCGACCGGCGGCTCCGCGAGGCCCGGTCGCTCCTCCGGCACCGCCGGCGGCTCCCGTCGGTGCGCGCGAACGCACACACGGTGCCGAACCCCACCGCCTGACGGGCGTACCGACGAACGGACGGGAGGCCCACCACCAGCTGGTGGTGGGCCTCCCGTCCGTCACGCGGTGGGTGCGCGGTCAGCGCACCACGACGAGGCCACGGCCGCCGAAGCGGACGCCGTCGGTGTCGAAGTCGGCGTCGCCGAAGCTGAACAGCACCTCGCCGCCGGCGCCGACGAGCGGCACCTCCGTCGCGGCGTCCGACAGGTTGACGACGACGTGCACCGGCGCCGCGGAGGGGCCGAGCAGCCCGCGGGTGAGCACGAGCCAGCGCTCGTCCTCGCTGAACCGCACCGCGTTCGCCTCGTACCGGTGGTCGACGAACGCCTCGTCGGTCCGGCGGAGGGCGACGAGCACCCGGTAGGCGTTGAGGATGCGGGCACCACGCTCCGACTCGGCGTCGGCCCAGACGAGCTTCGAGTTGGTGAACGTCGTCGGGTCCTGCGGGTCCGGCACCGTCGACTCGTCCCAGCCGTGCTCCGCGAACTCCTTGATGCGGCCCTCGGCCGTCACCTTGCCGAGCTCCGGCTCCGGGTGCGACGTGAAGAACTGCCACGGGGTCGTCGCGGCGAACTCCTCGCCCATGAACAGCATCGGCGTGAACGGGCCGAGCAGGGTCAGGGCCGCCGCGATGACGAGCCCCTCGTCCGACACGGTCGCAGCCAGGCGGTCGCCGGCGGCCCGGTTGCCGATCTGGTCGTGGTTCTGGTTCGCCACGACGAGCGCTGTCGTGGGCGAGGTCCCACGGTCGATCGGGCGACCGTGGCGCTTGCCGCGGAACGAGGACCACGTGCCGTCGTGGAAGAAGCCCTGGTCGAGCACCTTCGCGAGTGCCGTCAGCGGGGCGAAGTCGGCGTAGTAGCCGTTCGTCTCCCCGGTGACGGCGACGTGCACGGCGTGGTGGAAGTCGTCCGACCACTGCCCGGCGAGCCCGTAGCCGCCGGCCTCGCGCGGACGGAACATCACCGGGTCGTTGAGGTCCGACTCGGCGATGAGCGAGAGCGGCTTGCCGGTGAACGACGAGTAGGCGTCGGTCTCGCTCGCCATCTCGGCCAGGACGTGCGGCCGGGTCGTGTCGCGGATCGCGTGCACGGCGTCCAGGCGCAGGCCGTCGACGTGGTGGTCGCGGAACCACATGCGGACGTTGTCCAGGACGTAGCGGCGGACCTCGGGGTGCTCGACGTTGACCGAGTCGCCCCAGGTGTTCGCCAGGCCCTGGACGAGGTACGGGCCGTACAGCGGCAGGTAGTTGCCGCTCGGGCCGAGGTGGTTGTAGACGACGTCCTGGATGACCCCGAGACCGAGCGCGTGCGCGCGGTCGACGAAGCGGTCGTACGCGTCGGGCCCACCGTAGGGGGCGTGCACCGCGTACCACGCGACGCCGTCGTAGCCCCAGTTCCACTCACCGTTCACGCCGTTCACGGGCAGGAGCTCGACGAACTCCACGCCGAGCTCGACGAGGTGCTCGAGCTTCGCGGCGGCGGCGTCGAGGGTGCCCTCGGGCGTGAAGGTGCCGACGTGCATCTCGTACACGACGCCACCGCGGACGGGGCGGCCGGTCCAGGCGTCGTCGGTCCACGCGAAGCGGGACGGGTCGACGACCTCGGACGGGCCGTGCACGCCCTCGGGCTGGAACCGGCTGCGCGGGTCGGGGCGGACCGCGTCGTCGTCGCCGATGCGGAACCCGTAGCGGGCGCCGACGACCGGCAGGACCGCGTCGGTGGTCCACCAGTCGTCGTCGCCGCGTGTCAGCGGGTACTCGGTCCCGTCGACGACGAGGCGGACGTTCTCGGGCTCGGGGGCCCAGACGCCGTAGCGGTCAGGACTGGTCATGCGTGACCCTCCAGGATCTCGACCTCGGCCTGCGCGTCGGTCTCGGTGTCGTCGGTGGTGGTGTTCGTGGTGTCCGTGCTCGCCGCGTCCGTGCTCGCCGCGTCCGTGCTCGCCGCGTCCGTGGCGTCGCGTCCGGCGCCGTCGACGACGTCGGCGGGCACGAGGAGCGCGACCGGGAAGTCCGCGAGCAGCTCGCCGAGCAGCAGGTCGCGGTCCGCCGGGAACCGGCGACCGGTCAAGAGGTCGACGCGCTCGACGGGGACGACGTGCAGCAGCGTGTCCGCCCAACCGCCCACGGCCTCCAGGCCGAGCGGCAGCCGGGTGGCGATCGTCACGGCGCCGCCACGGTCGAACGTGACCACGTGGTCGGCGGCCGGACCGGTCGCGTCGAGCGGGACGTACCGGCTGAAGAGCTCCGGGTGGTCCCGGCGGGCGCGCAGGGCACGGCTCGTGACGAGCGTCTTGGCAGCGGCGTCGAGGTCGATCGCCGGGAGCACGTCGGGCCCGTCGTCGTCCGCTCCGTCGAGCGTCGCGAGGACCCGGCGGCGCTCGGCGTAGTCGACCGGACGACGGTTGTCGGGATCGACGAGCGAGCGGTCCCAGGCCTCCGTGCCCTGGTAGACGTCGGGGACGCCGGGCGCGGTGAGGTGCAGGATCTTCGCGCCGAGGCCGTTCGACCAGCCCGCAGCGGTGATCCGCTCGTCGAGGGCGTCCAACTCGGCGACCACGGCCGGGTCGTCGAACGACGCGTCCACGAGCGCGTGCATCTGCTGCTCGAACGCCTCGTCCGGCTCGGTCCACGTCGTGCTGTCGCCGGCCTCGCGGGAGGCCTTCTCGGCGTAGGCGTGCAGCCGTTCGCGGGAGGCCGGGCGGGCGCCGACGATCGCCTGCCAGAGCAGGTTCGCGAACACCCCGTCCGCGAGCGGGGCGAGGGCGTTCAGCCGGTCGAACGTCGCGGTCCACTCCTCGCCGAGTTCGGCGAGGACCGCGATGCGTGCGCGGGTGTCCTCGCTCCGCTTCGTGTCGTGCGTGGTGAGCGTGGTCATGGCGAGCGGCCAGCTGGCGAGGCGCTCGCGCTGGGCGGCGTGGAACTCGTCGAGGGTGACCGAGAAGATGCTCGGGTCACCGCCGACCTCGCTCAGCGACGACAGACGGGAGGTCCGGTAGAACGCGGTGTCCTCGACGCCCTTCGCCATCACCATGCCGCTGGTCTGCTGCAGGCGGATCGCCGCGGCGTCGTCTCCATCGCACAGCGCCGGCGCGATGCGGTCAATGACGTCGGCGAGGTCCGGGCGGGACTCCGCCGCGACCTCGAGCGCCTCGACGAGGTGGTGGATGCCCTCGGGCAGGTAGGTCCGGTAGACCTCGAAGCTCGCGACGACCTCGGCGACGGCGTCGACGATGCGGTCCTCGGCGAGGGGCGCATCGTCGGCCTGCACGACCGGGTCGACGACGAGCAGGCGGGCGAGACGACGCACCTCGCTGTTGAGGATGCCGTCGGCGATGCCTCGACGGGTGCCACGGGTCAGGTCCTGCCAGGCGACGTGCTCGCCGCGCAGGCGGTCCTCGAGCGCGGTGAGGGGTGCCTCGCCCGCGGGGTCGACGAACACGCGGTCGATGAAGCCGAGCGCGTCGTAGCCGGTCGTGCCGTCGACGGGCCACGACGACGGCAGGAGTTCGCCGGGCTCCAGGATCTTCTCGACGAGCGTGTAGGCGCCGCCGGTCAGGTCGGCGAGGTCGTCGAGGTAGCCGGCCGGGTCGGTCAAGCCGTCCGGGTGGTCGATGCGCAGCCCGTCGACGAGCCCGTCGCGGAACCACGAGCCGATGACCCCGTGCGAGGCGGCGAACACCTCGGGCTCCTCGACGCGGATCGCCGCGAGGGTGTTCACCGCGAAGAACCGGCGGTAGTTCAGCTCCGAGTCGGCGCGCTTCCAGTGCACGAACTCGTAGTGCTGCCGCGCGTGCACGGTCGCGACGTCGTCACCGTCGTGCACGGTGCCGGGAGCGGTCGGGTACGCGGTCTCGCCGACGAGCAGACGGGGCGCGTCGTCGGCGCTGCCGGTGTCGAGCGTGACGCCGTCGAGCAGCCGGTCGTCGAGGACCGGGATGCGGATGCGTCCGCCGCCGGCCGCCCAGTCGACGTCGAACGCCCAGGCCATCGGGGACTCCTGGCCGTGCTCGAGGAGCGACCACCACCACGGGTTCACCGCGGGCGTGGCCACACCGACGTGGTTCGGCACGACGTCGACGAGGACGCCGAGCCCGGCCGCGTGCGCGGCCTCGGCCAGTGCCCGGAGGGCGTCGTCGCCGCCGCGTTCGGTGTCGACGTGGCTGTGGTCGACGACGTCGTACCCGTGGCCGGAGCCGGGCTCCGCCTGCAGGACGGGGGAGAGGTACAGCCAGTCGGCGCCGAGGTCACGGACGTAGTCCACGACGTCGCGCGCGGCGTCGAGGTCGAAGTCGGCGGTGACCTGGAGGCGGTACGTGGAGGTCGGGTTGCGGCGGGTCATGCGGCACTTCCAGGGGTGTCGGATCCGGCGGCGGGGGCGTCGCGCTCGGACGCAGCGTCGTCGGAGGGGGGTGTGGCGGGGGTCTCGGTGCCGGTCGTCGGCGTCCCGGCGGTGTCCGCTGCCGGTGCCGGGGCGACGCCGGCGGCGCCGGCCGTCCCCGCCGCGCTCGGTGTCGCGGACGCTGCGGGGTTCGCGGGGGTGGCGGTCGGGTGCTCCGGCTCGCTCTGCTCCGCGGTGTCGACGGGCGTGCGCTGGATCTCGTGCTCCGGCTCGGCACGCAGCACGATCATCGACCGCGCGGGCACGTCGAGCGCGTCGCCGGCCTCGAGCACTTCGTCGCGGGCCCCCGGCTCGGCGGTGTCGATGCGGACGGTCCAGCCGGGGGAGTACTCCTCCGGCGGGAGGGTGAACGTGACGACACCGTCGTGCGCGTTGAAGTACGTCAGGAAGGCGACGTCGGTGACCCGCTCACCGCGGGCGTCACGCCCGCGGATGCCCTCGCCGTTCAGGTACATGCCGACGCTCTTGCCGAAGCCGGAGTCCCACTCCTCGGGCTGCATGGCGTCACCGGCGGGCGTCAGCCACACGACGTCGGGCAGCGGCTCGCCCTCGCCCCGACGCACCGGACGGCCGTTGAAGTACCGGGTGCGGCGGAAGGTCGGGTGGTCGTGCCGGAGCTTCACGACGTCGGCGGTGAACTGGATGAGTTCGTCGTCCGCCGTGGACCAGTCGATCCAGCTCAGCTCGGAGTCCTGCGCGTAGACGTTGTTGTTGCCCTGCTGGGTGCGACCGAGTTCGTCGCCGTGCGCGATCATCGGCACGCCCTGGCTGAGCAGCAGCGTCGCGAGGAAGTTCCGCTGCCGCTGGAGTCGGAGCGCGTTCACGTCCGGGTCGTCCGTCGGCCCCTCCACGCCCGAGTTCCAGGACCGGTTGTGGCTCTCGCCGTCGTTGTTGTCCTCGCCGTTCGCCTCGTTGTGCTTCTCGTTGTAGGAGACCAGGTCGTACAGCGTGAAGCCGTCGTGCGCGGTGATGAAGTTGATGCTCGCCTTGGGCGTGCGGCCGTCGTGCTCGTACAGGTCGGCGGAGCCGGAGATGCGGGACGCGAACTCACCGAGGGTCGACGGCTCGCCGCGCCAGAAGTCACGGACGGTGTCGCGGTACTTGCCGTTCCACTCCGACCACTGCGGCGGGAAGTTGCCGACCTGGTAGCCGCCGGGGCCGACGTCCCAGGGCTCGGCGATGAGCTTCACCTGCGACACGATCGGGTCCTGCTGGACGAGCTCGAAGAAGGCCGCGAGCCGGTCGACTTCGTAGAACTCACGGGCCAGGGCGGCGGCGAGGTCGAAGCGGAAGCCGTCGACGTGCATCTCGGTGACCCAGTAGCGGAGCGAGTCCATGATCAGCTGCAGCGAGTGCGGGTGCCCGACGTTGAGCGAGTTCCCGGTGCCCGTGACGTCCATGTAGTACCGCTTGTCGTCGTCGACGAGGCGGTAGTACGCCGCGTTGTCGATGCCGCGGAACGACAGGGTCGGTCCGAGGTGGTTGCCCTCGGCGGTGTGGTTGTACACGACGTCGAGGACGACCTCGATGCCGGCGCGGTGCAGCTCGCGGACCATCGTCTTGAACTCCTGCACCTGCTGGCCACCGTCGCCCGAGGACGAGTAGTGCGCGTGCGGCGCGAAGAACCCGATGGTGTTGTAGCCCCAGTAGTTCGACAGCCCCTTGTCCTGCAGGGTCGAGTCGTTGACGAACTGGTGCACCGGCATGAGCTCGAGCGTCGTGACGCCGAGTCGCTTGAGGTGCTCGATGACGGCCGGGTGCGAGACACCCGCGTAGGTGCCGCGCTGCTCCTCGGGCACGTCGGGGTGCGTCTCGGTGAGGCCCTTGACGTGCGCCTCGTAGATGACCGTCTCGCCGTAGGGGATGCGCGGCGGGCGGTCGCCCTGCCAGTCGAAGAACGGGTTGATGACCACGCCCTTGACCATGTGCGACGCGGAGTCCTCGTCGTTCGTGGAGTCCGGGTCGCCGAACGTGTACGAGAACAGGGACTGGTCCCAGTCGATGTCACCGCTGGTGGCCTTGGCGTACGGGTCCAGGAGGAGCTTCGCCGGGTTCGAGCGCAGCCCGTTCGCCGGGTCGTACGGGGCGTGCACACGGAAGCCGTACTGCTGGCCCGGGCCGACGGTCGGC
This sequence comes from Curtobacterium sp. MCPF17_046, assembly GCF_003224295.1. Classification (NCBI taxonomy): domain Bacteria; kingdom Bacillati; phylum Actinomycetota; class Actinomycetes; order Micrococcales; family Microbacteriaceae; genus Curtobacterium; species Curtobacterium sp. MCPF17_046. The sequence continues at coordinate 10,353 of NZ_QKLB01000005.1, forward strand.
AGGTACGCGTGCCAGACGTGGGCGTCGACCTCGACGAGGCGGACGCGCTCCTCGGTGCCGTCGGCGTCGAACAGGCAGAGCTCGACCCCTTCGGCGACCTCGCTGAACACGGCGAAGTTCGTGCCGCTGCCGTCGTAGGTCGCGCCGAGGGGGTAGGGGTTGCCGGGCCAGGTGTGCAAACGTGCCTCCAGAAGGGGTGAACCCGGCCAACGTATCGAGGGACCCCTGTGATGTCCGGCTCCTGGCGCGCCCGGTGGCGGTGCCGCGGGGTCCGCGACCGGGCCCGGGCCCGGGCGGGGACTGCGTCCCGTCGCCCGGGCGCGGCTCACGCGGTCGTCGACTCGGCCGCGTCGGCGATGTTCGCGGTGATCGCGTCGATGAAGGCGGCGCGCTCCTCACGGGAGGCAGGGCGGCCGGGCACACCGGGGATCTCCTCCCAGGGACGCGGGCCCGAGTCGCGGCGGTACTCGATGCCGAGCGCGTCGAGCCGGGCGAGGTGCTCGGTGAGCCGCTCCCGGAACTCGCTCACGTCACGCGGTCCCGCGACGTCGGCCGACCAGAGCGCCTCGGCGAGGGCGGCGACGCGGGGGAAGAGCTGGTAGTCGAGCCGCTGGACGGTGTCGACGTGCTCGGTCCACATGTTCGCCTGGCCCCCGATGACGTGCGCGCGCTCCTCGTCGGTGAGCGACGTCGGCACCGGGTCGAACGCGTACACGTCGTCGACGGTCAGCACGATCGAGATCGGGATCGGCTCGTTCGGCAGGTCGCTCTGCCGGTAGTCGAGGTACACCTGGTCGTCCGGCGTCGAGATGACGTCGTGCCCGCGGCGGGCAGCGGTGATCGCGCCCTGCATCCCGCGCCAGGAGACCACGGTCGCCGACCGGGAGAGCGTCCCGCCCTCGAGGATCTCGTCCCACCCGAACGCCCGACGCCCGCGCGACTCGATGTGCGCGGCGAGTTGCCCGACGATCCACGCCTGCAGCTGCTCCTCGTCCTCGAGTCCGAGCTCGCGGATGCGCTCCTGGGTCCGCGGGTCGTCCTCCCACTGGTCCTTCGGGCACTCGTCACCGCCGAGGCCGATGTAGGCACTCGGGAACAGGGCGATCACCTCGTCGAACACGTCCTCGAAGAACTGCACGGTGCTGTCCTCGGCGTTCAGCACGTCGTGCGCGATGCCCCACTCGGTCCACACGTCGAGCTCACGCTCGGGGTGCACACCGAGTTCCGGGTACGCGGCCAGTGCGGCACGGACGTGCCCGGGTGTCTCGATCTCCGGGACGACGGTGACGAACCGGTCCGCGGCGTAGGACACGATCTCGCGGATGTCGTCCTGGGTGTAGAACCCGCCGTGGGGTCGCCCGTCGCACCCGGGCACCTGTAGCACGCCGTCGGCGTCGGGGACGTGCGCTCCGACCTGGGACTCGCGACGCCACGAGCCGACCTCGGTCAGGCGCGGGTACTTCTGGATCTCGATGCGCCACCCCTGGTCCTCGGTCAGGTGGAAGTGCAGCCGGTTGATCCGGTGCACCGCGAGCTGGTCGACGAGCCGCAACACCTCGGCCTTGGTGCGGAAATGCCGCGCCACGTCGAGCATCACGCCCCGCCACGCGAAGGCCGGGGCGTCCTCGACGACCGTGGCGGGGAGCGTCCACTCGCCCGTCCGCACCTGCCCGCGGCGGTACACGTCGGCGGGGAGCAGCTGCAGGAGGGCCTGGACGCCGTAGAAGACACCGGCGGGGCCACCGCCCTCGATGACGACGCCGTCCGGGGTGACGGTAAGCCGGAAGGACTCGGCACGTTCGCCACCGGGCCCGGTCGGGAGGTCGTCGGGCGTCGGAGCGAGCCGCAGCGCGATCACCGGTGCGTCCTCGGTGCCACCGACACCGAGGAGCGGGAGCCGGGTGGAGGCGCGGAGCACCTGCTGCAGGTACTGGGCGACGGTCTCGGTGGCCGGCTCCGCGCTGACGCGCGTCCGGTCGTCGATCGTGAACGTCCCAGGGACGTCGTGGCGGGAACGCGGGCGTGGGATGAGCATCGGACTCAGGTCCTTCCGTGGGGGTGGATCAGAGGCGGAACGGGTTGGACCGCGTGAGCGCGAGCAGGTACCAGGCGGTCGCCCCGGTGTGCAGGCTCGCGTAGTAGAGGTCGCCGAAGCCGGTGTCGAGGCCGTCGGACGACGCCGAGACGATGCCCTTGCCGTCGCCGTTCGGCTCGGTGGCCTGGGCGAGCTGGACGCTGTCCAGGATCTGCGCCGCTCGCGCCCGGTCGCCCCGCGCACCCCGGGCCTCCAGGGCGAGTGCCAGGTGCCCGGAGCCCTCGAACCAGACCTTGCTGACGTCGGTGTCGGAGAACGACGGGCCCGTGTACGGGCCGTCGTGTGCGGTGAGGTGGTCGAGCACCCAGGTGACGGACGGCGAGTACCGGCGGTCGAGCGTCGCGAGGTACGCCCAGGTCTGCACGTCCTCGGGGATCGGGGTGCGGTTGATCGTCGTGCCGTCCGGGTCGGTCCCGGTCCACAGGTGTCCGTCGGTCGGGTCCTGCATCGCGCGGACGAACGACTCGGCGAGCGCCGCCCGGCGTGCCCACGTGCGGTCGCCGGTGAGCTGGGCGAGCTGCGTGAAGAAGCCCGTGACGTCGATGTTGTGCTCGGTGGACTTGTACGTGATCGGCTGGTCGTTGGCGTTGCGGCCCCCGGTGTAGCCCGCGGGTCGGCGCACGTCGTCGCGGGCGTTCGTCTCGATCCACGTGCCGAGACGGAGCGCCCCGTCGAGGAACCGCCGCTGCCGCGTCACCGCGTACAGCCGGCAGAACGCCATGCCGACCCAGGACTGGTTGCCGGTGTACGACGCCGGCGAGCCGACGTCGATCGGCCGTGGCGGGTCTGCCACCGGGAAGGAGTCCGGTTGGTAGGAGGCCCGGGTCCGGCCGTCGCCGATCGGGTCGGCCGCCTGCAGGGCCAGGAGCGCGTCGCCGAGGGCGGTCGCCCGCTGGACGTCCCCACGGCGGCGGCGGGCGAGCCAGGCGAGGACCATGAGCGAGTCGTCGTACGCGAAGGACGAGACGAACTCGCTCGGCAGCGTCGCGAAGTAGCCGCCGGAGTAGGAGCGGGGGAGGCGGGGCGCGGTCCCGGTGCCGTACTCGTCCATGCGGAGGTCGAGGTAGTCGTAGGCGAGGTCGCGGGACCGGATGCGGGACGACACGGGGCGCCCCGGGTGGTGCCCCGCGGTGGCGGCGGACGCGGCGCGGGCGGGAGCGGCGGACGCGATGCCCGGGGTGCCGAAGGCGACGGCCGCGGCGGCGACGGCGGCGGCACCGCCGAGGACGACGCCACGTCGGCTGAGCGTGCCGGACCCAGAGTCGTTCGAACTGCGGTCGTTCGGCTTGCGGTCGGGGGTGGAGGGACGGGTCGGGTCGGTCATGACGTGCTCACTTCCTGCCGCTCCGGTGCGGCGGACGCTGGATCCGTACGGGGAGGGTGCGGTCGCCGGCCGACCGGTGGGGTCCGGTCGGCCCGGGCGAGGAGGGGGCGGCGGTGACGGTCGACACGGTGGACGGGAGGCCCGGCTCGGCCGGTCCCGTCGCCCGCGTCATGCGGCCGTCACGGCCGACTCGGGCGCCAGGAACGCGGCGCCGAGGGCGGCGAGCGGCTGGTCGGCGGGCGCGAGGAGCACGCGGGACGACAGGCCGAGCGACGCGACGAAGGGGGAGGAGCGGGCGGCCTCGTCGAAGTCCGCGCGCAGGGGGACGAGGAGGCGCTCGCCGAGGGACGCGAGGCCGCCGCCGATCACGACGGACTCGACGTCGGCCGTGACCACGAGGATCCGGACGGCCGATGCGACGCCGGCGACGAACCGGTCCCGTACCGCGACCGCGGCGGGGTCGCCGGCGTCAGCGCAGTCGAAGACGCTCGTCGCGGCGCTGCCGGCATGTCCCGGCCAGGCGACCGCGAGCGCGGAACCGGAGGCGACGGTCTCGAGGCAGCCACGCTGTCCGCAGACGCAGGGCAGTCCGTCGGCCAGCACCGGGATGTGCCCGATCTCCCCGGCGTTGCCCCGCGCACCGCGCCAGAGTCGACGGTCGACGACGAGCCCGGCGGCGAGTCCCGTCCCGATGTTGAGGTAGGCCTGCGGCCCGTCGAGCTGCATGGCCTGCGCCGCTCCGAGGGCTGCGACGTTCACGTCGTTCTCGACCTGCACCCGCAGGCCCAGCGTGTCGGCGACGATCGGGCCGAGCGCGACCTCGGACAGCCCGAGGTTCACCGCGTGCCGGACCCATCCGGTCTCGGGGTCGATGAGACCGGGGATGCCGATGCCGACGGAGGTCGCGGTCCGACCGGTGCGCTCGGTCAGGGACCGGATCACCAGCAGGGTGTTCGCGACCACGGCGTCGGGCCCGGACCCCGTCGGCACACGCACCCGGTCGAGGACCGCACCCGACGGCGCGACGGCGACGGCGTCGATCTTCGTCCCGCCGATGTCGAGGCCGATCCTCATGGGGTTCCCGTCGTCGGGGGGAGCGACCTCGGCGTCGAGGACGCGGCGTCAAGGCTGCGCATGCGGGTTAGTAAACACGCCTTACGCCAGCGGGGCAAGCACGGAATCAGGCCGTGTTTCCGCGAGATCACGCGGCTGTTACGGGTTCGGATCGGGGGTTGACAGCGGATTAGGCACGGCCCTTTACTAAGGCAACCGCTCGACGAGGGAGATCTGATGGCGAACGAGACGGACGCTCCGGCGGCCTTCGGCGCGCAGCTCCGGCGCCCGCGGAGCAAGGCGCTGCCGCAGCACAGCCGGGCCCACAACCGGTCCCTGATCCTGCAGACGCTCTTCACCGACGGGGCCATGAGCCGCGCCGACCTGTCCCGGCAGTCGGGCCTCACCCGGCCCACCGTGTCGGGGCTCGTGGCGGAGCTCGAGGCGGACGCGCTCGTCACCGAGCTCGGGCCACGGGAGGACCTCCGGGTCGGCAAGCCCGCGACCCTGATCAACCTCAACGTCGACGCGTTCCACATCGTCGTCGTCGACCTGTCGCTGCCCGACCACTTCGTCGGCGCGGTGACGAACCTCCGCGGCGACATCGTGAACAGCGCGAAGATCGAGGTCGACGGGGCGACCGGTGACCAGGCCCTCGTCCGGATCATCCGCCTCGTCGAGCGCCTCGCCGCGATGACACCGCGTCGCCTGCTCGGCATCGCGGTCGGGTGCCCCGGCGTGATCGACGCGTCCGGCACCGTCCTCGACTCGGTCGCCCTCGGCAGGGGACTGCCCCTGCAGCAGCAGCTCGCCGAGCACTTCCGCCTGCCGGTGCACGTGCTCAACGACGCGAACGTCGCCGCACTCGGCGTCCATGCGTTCGAGCTCGAACCCGCCGGCGACCTGCTCGTCGTCGCGCTCGAACACGGTGTCGGTACCGGGATGCTGCTCGGCGGCCGCCTCGTCGTCGGCGAACGGTTCGCAGCCGGTGAGATCGGCCACCTGACGATCGACGAGGACGGAGAGCCGTGCCCCTGCGGTCGCCGCGGCTGCCTCGAGGTCCTCATCGGCGCGGACTACCTGGCACGCCGGGTCGCCGAGGTGCCCGATGCCGACCGGGCCGACGTGCTCCGCTCCGCGGGCAGCATCCTCGGCGGTGTCCTCGCGCCGATCATCAGCGCGGTGAACATCACCGAGATCGTCGTCACCGGCCCGGCGGAGCTCGTCGAGGGCCCCTTCATCCAGGCGGTGCACGCCACCGCGACGGCCCGCACCCTGGCGAGCGTCGGCAACGACCTCGCCGTGACCGCCACGACCACCAACAGCGACCTGATCCTCCGGGGCGGAGCAGCCTTCCTGCTCGCCGCGGAGCTCGGGGTGAGCTGACCCGTCACAGCAGTACGACCACCAAGGAGAAGCAATGCGTACGACGAAGTTCGCGGCAGCAACTGCCGTGGCCCTGACCATCGCACTGGGCATGACCGCCTGTTCCAGTGCCGGGAACGCCGGGAGCGGGGGCGGCGGCGGGACGAAGGCGATCGCCGACGTCGACGGCGACGGCAAGACGCTCACCGTCTGGGCGATGACCGGGGACTACTCGGACAAGACCATCGCCGCGATCAACAAGGAGTTCGAGGCGAAGACCGGGGCCGAGGTCCGCGTGCAGATCCAGCAGTGGGACGGCATCACGACCAAGGTCTCCACCGCTCTCGCGACGAACACGCCGCCGGACGTCCTCGACCTCGGCAACACCCAGGTCGCGAGCTACGCCGCCAACGGAGCGCTGCTCGACCTGACGCCGTACGCGAAGGAGCTCAAGCAGGGACAGACGTGGCTCGACGGGCTCTCCGACCCGGCCACCGTCGACGGGGCGCTGTACGGGGTCCCCGGCTTCGCCGGTGCCCGAGCGGTCATCTACAACAAGCAGATGTGGAAGGACGCCGGCATCACGGAGGCCCCGACCACGTACGAGGAACTCACGGCGGACCTCGACAAGGTCAAGGCGGCGAACACCGCGAAGGACTTCTCCGCTTTCTACATGCCCGGTCAGTACTGGTACGCCGGCATGCAGTTCGTCTGGGACGCGGGCGGCGAGATCGCGACCGAGCAGGACGGGACCTGGAAGGCCGGGTTCGGTGACGCGGAGGCACAGCAGGGCCTGGCCGACTTCGCCGAGTTCGCGAACGACTACTCCTCGAAGGCCTCGGCGACGCTCAACACCGACAGCCCGGACATGAACCAGGTCTTCGCCGACGAGAAGACCTCGGCCATCCTCAGCACGAGCGGCACGCTCGGACTCATCGAGCAGGCGAACCCGGAGATGACGGCGGACCAGCTCGGCACCTTCCCGTTCCCGGGCAAGTCCGGCAAGACCCAGCCCGTCATGCTCGGCGGCTCAGACTGGGGCGTCGCGGCGAAGTCGAAGAACACGGACCTCGCCCTGCAGTGGGTGAAGATCGCGTCCAGCCCCGACATCCAGAGCGAGTACGTCTACGGCGACAACGGCTGGATCCCGAACAGCACCGACGGCATCAAGGCCGCCGACTCCACCCTGAGCGACGTCAACAAGGGCTTCTTCACGGCGGCACTCAACTCGAAGGCGACCCCGGCGAACTCCCGCTGGGCCGACCTGGAGGGCGACCAGAGCATCAACACGCTGTTCTCGAGCGTCGTCTCCGGCTCGAAGACACCGGAGGAGGCAGCCGCCGACTTCGACGAGGCGGCCGACGCCGCGCTCAACAAGAAGTAGGCAGCACTCCTCGACCGAAGCCGGACGGGGTGGGTGCGCAGCACGACCTTGCAGCACCCGCCCCGCCACCCCTCACGGAAAGGCCAGACGTGACCGTCTCAGCCACCCGCCCGAGCCAGGAGCGCACCGGCCGTCCCACCCGCTCCTCCGACGAGCGCCCCGGTGGCGCTCCCCGCCGTCCCTCCCGGTCGTTCGCCCCCCTGTGGCTGCTCACCCCGGCGGGCCTCGTGCTCGTCTTCGTGACGATCGCCCCCATCGTCTTCCTGGTCTTCACGTCGTTCACCGACTACGACCAGCGCACGCTCTACACCGGGGCCTACAACGCCGTGGGCCTGGCGCAGTACGTGCAGATCCTCTCCGATCCCGCGTTCTGGGCCTCCCTGGTCCGGACGGTCCTGTTCACCGTGGCGATGGTCGTCGGCAGCATCGTGATCGGAGCCGGCGTCTCGCACCTGATGACCCGGCTCGGCGTCGTCCTCCGCTACGCCGTGACCATCGTGCTCATCTGCGCGTGGGGCATGCCGAACGTGGCCTCCTCGCTGGTGTGGAACTGGCTGTTCCAACCGGGGTACGGCGTCGTCAACTGGATGCTGACCCAGCTGCACGTCTTCGGCGACATGACCGACACCGACTGGGGCAACAGCGCCGGTCTCGCGTACACGTCCATCTGGATGCTCGTCGTCTGGCAGGCGGTGCCGTTCATCGCCCTGACGCTGTACGCCGCCGAGACGCAGATCCCGCTCGAGGTGAAGGAGGCCGTCCGGCTCGACGGCGGCTCCGAGTGGACCGTCTACCGGGTCGTCACCGTCGAGTACCTCCGACCGACGCTCCTGCTCGTGACGATGCTGTCGATCATCTGGGACTTCAACGTCTTCAACCAGATCTGGCTGGTCTCCCAGGGTGGCCCGGACGGGGCGACCTCCACCCTCGGCGTGTTCACCTACGTGACCGCGTTCGTCGGGCACGACATCGGTACCGGGTCCGCGGTGGCCGTGATCGCGGCGGTGATCCTCATGGTCCTCAGCGCCCTGTACATCCGGAACCTCGTCCGATCGGGAGAAGAGCTGTGACCACCGCACTGCCGACGGGCGTCCCCGTCCAGGCCGACGTCCCCGTAGCCGTGCCCACCCCGGAGGGCATCGCGGCGACGAAGCGCATCCGCCGTCGGCGCCGTCCCGTCCGGTGGGTGAGCAGCACCATCGCCGTGGTCTTCTGCGTGGTGTGGATCTTCCCCGTCTACTGGATGGTGAACACCGCCTTCAAGCCGCGGACCGAAGCGCTGACGAGCACGCCGCTCTTCGTCCCCGCCCACCCGACCGTCGCGAACTTCGTCACCGCGTTCACCCGGGCCGACTTCCTCGTGTACCTCAAGAACTCGAGCATCGTGGTCGCCGGCGCGGTCCTCCTGTCGCTCGCGGTCGGGATCCTGGCGTCCGCAGCACTCTCGCGCTTCCGCTTCCGCGGACGGCGGACCATCCTGGTGGTGATCCTGCTCGTCCAGATGCTCCCGGGGACGGCGCTGCTCATCCCGCAGTTCCTCATCTTCAACCAGGCCGGGCTCACCGGCAGCTACGTCGGCCTGATCCTCGCCTACGTCGCCTCGGTGCTGCCGTTCTCGATCTGGGTGATGCGCGGGTTCTTCCTCGCGATCCCGATGGAGATCGAGGAGGCGGCGCGCATCGACGGTGCGAGTACCTGGCAGGTGCTCACGAAGGTCCTGTTCCCCCTCGTCATGCCGGGCATGATCGCGACGAGCGTGTTCGCCTTCATCGCGGCGTGGAACGACTACATCGTCGCCTACACGTTCATGCAGGACCAGGCGCAGTACACGCTGCCGGTGTGGCTCGCCTCGTTCACGACGCAGACGACCGGGACCGACTTCACCGGGCAGATGGCGGCCTCGGTGCTCTTCTCGCTGCCGGTGGTGGTGTTCTTCATGATCATCCAGCGCAACCTGGTGTCCGGGATGTCCGCCGGGGCGGTCAAGGGATGATGCGTCGCGGCTGTCCGGTCGTCCACAGTTCGTCACGGACGACCGGACAGCCAGTGGCCGCGGAGTAGCGTCACCGCCATGACCAACATCGTCACGCAGATCGCAGACAAGGTGCGGCCCGTCGGCGTCGCCTCGAACTACGGCGACCCGGTGGACGTCGGGGACAGCACGCTGATCCCCGTCTCCGTCAACTGGTACGGCTTCGGCGGCGGCTCCGACGCCGACGAGGACGGCGCCGGTGGCGGTGGCGGCGGGGCCGTCTCGCTCCCCGTCGGCGCGTACGTCCGCCGTCCCGGCCAGGACCTCGCGTTCGAGCCGAACCTCATCTCGCTCCTCACCGTGAGCATCCCGGTCATCTGGGTCACGGGCAAGGTGCTCGCGAAGCTCATCCGTGCGCTGAAGAAGTGACGGACTGACCGGACGACGACCGGGAGGCACGGTGCGGACCCGCACCGTGCCTCCTGTCCGTCTGCGGTCGCGTCCCGCGTCCACATCGCCACTACACTGGCGGGACACACACGGGAGTCCGGGTCCACCGGGCTGAGAGGGAGCGAACGGCGCTCCGACCGTCGAACCTGATCCGGATCATGCCGGCGCAGGGAGGAGTCCAGGTCATGCCTGCTGTCATGCAGTCTGCTGTCCCGTCCACCACGCCCACCCGCTCACTGCGGTGGCGGGTCGTGGACATCGTCGTCGCGAGCGTCCTCGCCGTCGCGATCGGCGTCGTCTTCAAGCTGTGGGAGTTCGGCTACGAGCCGATCAGCGCCGCCAGCGCGCTCGTGCTCCCCGGCACCCAGTCGCTCTTCGGCGGCGTCTGGCTGCTCGCCGGTCCGATCGTCGCGATCGTCGTGCGGAAGCCCGGCGCGGCTCTGTACGCCGAGATGGTCGCGGCGTCGGTCGAGGCCCTGCTCGGCACGCAGTGGGGGTGGCTCACGCTCGAGGCCGGGCTCGTGCAGGGCCTCGGCGCCGAGCTCGTCCTCGCGCTCTTCCTGTACCGCGTGTACCGGCTGCCGGTCGTCGTCCTCGCCGGGGCCGCTGCGGGACTCGCGCTCGGCGTCAACGACTCGTTGCTCTGGTACGCGGGGCTCGACGCCGGCTTCAAGGTCGTCTACGTGATCTGCGCCGTCATCTCCGGTGCCGTCATTGCCGGACTCGGCTCGTGGCTCATCGTCCGCGCCCTCGCCGCCACCGGCGTGCTCTCGTCGTTCGCCGCGGGCCGCGAGCACACCAAGCGTGCGGCTCGCGCCTCGGCGTGACGTCCGCACCGTCCGCCGTCGCCGGGCCCCTGTCCGACACCACGGCGTCCGCGGCACGGATCACCTTCCGCGACTGGGGGTGGCGGTACGCGTCCCGTGAGCGGTGGGCCGTGCGCGGGGTGGACCTGACCGTCGAGCCCGGCGAACGCGTCGCGGTCGTCGGGCCCTCCGGTGCCGGCAAGTCCACCCTGCTCCGGGCCGTCGCGGCCGTGCTGCCCGACGAACCCGACCCGGACGACGACACCGCCGCCGCGGTCCAGGGCGAAGTGCTCGTCGACGGGGTCGCACCGGGCAGCGCCCGCGGGCGGGTCGGGCTCGTCATGCAGGACCCCGAGGCGCACACCGTGATGTCCCGAATCGGCGACGACGTGGCCTTCGGGTGCGAGAACACCGGGGTCCCGCCGGAGGAGATCTCGCCGCGGGTCCGCGCTGCGCTCGACGTCGTGGGGCTGGACCTCCCGCTCGACCGGTCCACCGCGGCGATGTCGGGCGGGCAACGGCAGCGGTTGGCGCTCGCCGGGGTGCTCGCGATGCGCCCGGGTGCCCTCGTGCTCGACGAACCGTGCGCGAACCTCGACCCGGACGGGGTCGCGCAGGTGCACGACGCCGTCCGCGCCGTGCTCGACGAGACCGGCGCCACACTCCTGGTCGTCGAACACCGGATCGGCACCTGGCTCGACCTGGTCGACCGCCTGGTGCTGCTCGAACCGGCCGGCGGCGTGGTGGCCGACGGGCCCCCGGCCGAGGTGCTCGCCGCACACGGACCGGCGCTCACCGCGGCCGGCGTCTGGGTGCCGGGCAGCGAACCCGCACCCGGCTCCGCACGACACCGTGCGGCCCAGAGCGTCACCGCGGACCGGCAGGGAGGCACGGATCGCCTCGTCGCATCGGCCCTCGGCACGGCGCGGGGCCGGGGACCCCGCATCGGCAGCGGGATCGACCTCTCCGTGCGTGCCGGGCAGGTCATCGCGGTCACCGGACCGAACGGCGTGGGCAAGTCCGCGCTCGGACTGACCCTCGGTGGGCTCCTCCGACCCGCCGCGGGCTCCGTGCACGCAACCGCGGCACTGCGGGGCGACGCGGCCGAGGACCCGTCGGCGTGGTCGAGCCGCGAGCTCGCCGCCCGGATCGGCACCGTCTTCCAGGACCCCGAACACCAGTTCATCGCGCGGACCGTCCGGGAGGAACTCGCCGCCGGTCCGCGTGCCGTCGGCCGGTCGGACGTGGACGCCCGGGTCGACCGGGTGCTCGCCGACTTCGACCTGGCGCACCTCGCCGACCAGCACCCGTTCACCCTGTCCGGTGGCGAGCAGCGCCGGCTCGCGATCGGGGCCGTCATCGCCGCCGAGCCGCCCGTGCTCGTGCTCGACGAACCGACCTCGGGGCAGGACCGGGCGACGTGGCAGGCCGTGGTCGACCGGCTCGGCGAACTGGCGGACGGCGGGACCGCGGTCGTCGCCGTGACGCACGACCGTGACCTCGTGCGGGCGCTCGACGCGGTGGAGGTCGTCCTCGGGTCCGACGGCGTGCGCGCTGCGGTGGCGGACGAGCACGACGGACCGCCGCACGTGGCGCCGGCCGCGTCGGCCGCGACCGTATCGGCCGGCACCGGATCGGCCGCCCGGACCGACGCGGTCACGTCGACCGCGTCGACCCGCTCGGCGGACGAGCGCAGCAGCACGGGCCGCGAGCGCACCCGCGCGACGACCGCCGGGGCCGCGGCCGGACCGCCCGTGCGGGCCGAGCCTCCCGTCCGGCCCCGCGGGATCCGCGGTGTGCAGCCGGTGGCGTCGCTGCTCGGCGTCCTGGCGCTCGGCCTGTGCCTCGTGCTCAGCCTGGACGTCGTGTCCGCCGCGGTCGCGCTCGGACTCGAGGTGGTCCTGCTCCCGCTCCTGCGGATCCCGCCGCGGACGTTCCTGCTGCGGACCGCACCGCTGCTCGCAGCGGTGCCACTGACAGCCGTGAGCATCGCCCTGTACGGCCGGCCGTCCGGGCGCGAATGGTTCGACGTCGGCTTCGCGCACGTGACCGACGGATCGCTGACCCTCGCACTGGCGACCGCGCTGCGCGTGCTCGCGGTGGGGCTGCCGGCGATCGCGCTGTTCGTGCGGGTGGACCCGACCGACCTGGCCGACGGGCTCGCCCAGCTGCTCCGGTTGCCCGCGCGCTTCGTGCTCGGCGCGCTCGCGGCGATCCGGATGACGACCCTGCTCGGCGACGACTGGCGGCAGCTCGGCAACGCACGGCGGGCCCGGGGCGTGGCCGACACCGGGCGGCTGCGGCGCGGAGCGTCCATGGCGTTCGCGCTGCTCGTGCTGGCGCTCCGGCGGGCGACGACGCTCGCGGTGGCGATGGAGTCGCGCGGGTTCGGTGCGCCCGGACGGCGGACGTGGGCGCGGAGCGTCCGGTTCGCCGGACCGGAGTGGGCGATGGTCGGGGTGCTCGTCGGCATCGGCGCCGTCGCGGTCGCCGTGGCGGTGGCGGCGGGGACGTGGCGTGTCTGACGAGCTGACCGGTCACACGACCGACCCCGCGGCGGTCGTCGCCGACGTGGTGGCACGCATCCGCGTCGCGGTGGCGGGCGGGGTCGGCGGTGGTCTGGTCGGAGGCGGCGACGGGGGCGACGGTCGTGCTCCCGGTTCCGGTGGGGACGGCCTCGGTCCGGACGGTGACGGTGCCGACGGCCGTGGGCGGGTGGTGGTGCTCGTCGACGGGCGGTCGGGAACGGGCAAGACCACGCTCGGGAACGCCCTCGCGGTCGCACTCCGAGCGCAGGTGGTGCACCTCGACGACGTCTACCCCGGGTGGGACGGTCTGCGCGCGGCCGCGGACGCCGTCGTGACGGACGTGCTCGGCGCGCCGTCCGGGTACCGCTCGTGGGACTGGCAGGCGGACCGACCGGCCGCGTGGCGCACGGTCGACCCCGATGCGCCACTCGTCATCGAGGGGTGCGGGGCGCTCTCCCGCGCATCCGCTCCGCTGGCCACCGTGCGGCTGTGGCTCGAGGCCGACGACGCCGTGCGGTGGGACCGGGCGATCGGTCGGGACGGCGCCACGTTCGAACGCGAGTGGGCGCGGTGGGCAGACCAGGAGGACGCGTTCATCCGGACGGAGCAGCCGGCAGCGCTCGCGGACGTGGTGCTGCGGACCTGACCGCGGGTGCGCATGTCCGCGGGGCCGTGGGGCCGCGGCCACGCGGGCGGTCTCCCGGGCCTCCGGGACCTACGCCCAACCGAGCTCGTGCAGCCGCTCGTCGTCGATGCCGTGGAAGTGGCCGATCTCGTGCACGAGCGTGGTGTGCACCTCGTCCTTGAGCTCGTCGAGCGTGTCGCACTCCGCCAGGTGCTGCTTCCGGAAGACGACGATCCGGTCAGGCAGCTCGCCGAAGCCGTACTGCCCGCGCTCGGTCGCCGCGACGCCGTCGTACACGCCGAACAGGTCGGAGCCGTCCTCGGGTTCGTCCTCGACGACGAACACGACGTTGTCCAGGCCGTCGACCATCTCGTCCGGCAGCTGGTCGAGCTCGTCGGTCACGAGCTGCTCGAAGTCCTCGGGCGACATCTCCATCACGGGAGCGATCGTGACACACGAGGCCGGGGGAGAGCTGGTCGCCCGGTCCTTCGACCCCTCGGGACCGGGAGACGTGCAGAAGGCCCCCGTCCACCGGACGGGGGCCTTCGTGACGCGTTCCGCTCGACGGAGCGTGTGCGCTGTTGGGGTGAGTAACGGGGCTTGAACCCGCGACCTCCTGGACCACAACCAGGCGCTCTACCAGCTGAGCTATACCCACCATGTGTCGGTCCGGCGAGCCGGAGCAACCACTCGATTGTAGTACATCCGAGCGCCTGCCCGGACCACGATCGCTACTCGGCGGGTGCCGGGCTCGGCTGCGGGGCCAAGCGGGGCTCCCACTTCGCCACGACCTCGGCCGCGATGGCCTTGACGTCGTCGCTCGCCGGCCCGGGCTCCGGTGTGAAGCCGGCACGGCGGTAGTACTCGAGCTCGCGGATCGACTCGAGGATGTCCGCGAGGGCACGGTGCCCGCCGTGCTTCGCCGGGGAGTTGAAGTACACGCGCGGGAACCAGCGACGGCAGAGCTCCTTGATGCTCGACACGTCCACGCTCCGGTAGTGCAGGTGGCTGTCGATGCGGGGCATGTACTTCGCCAGGAACGCGCGGTCGGTGCCGATCGTGTTGCCGGCCAGGGGCGCGGTGCCCTCGGCCGGGACGTGGGCGAGGATGTACTCGAGCACCTGGTACTCGGCGTCGGCCAGGGACACCCCGTTCGGGATCTCCTCGATCAGGCCGGAGGTCGTGTGCATGTTCGTCACGAACTCGTTCATGTTGTCCAAGGCCGACTGGTCCGGCTTGATCACGATGTCGAACCCGGGGTGCACCGGGTTGAGGTCGAAGTCCGTGACGACGACCGCGACCTCGACGAGCTCGTCGACGGCGACGTCGAGTCCCGTCATCTCACAGTCGATCCAGACGAGACGGTCATTCCCTGCAGACATGCCCCGATCCTACTTCCGTGCTCCGACGCCCCGGGACTAGGCCATCTCGCCGGCCGAGATCGCCTCGGCTTCGACGCGCTCGGGCTCGGCCCCGTCGTCCACGCGGCGCAGCACCTTCGTGGTGAGCACGACGACCAGGAACGCGATCGCCACGGACACACCGGCGAAGACGTAGGCGGCACTCGGCGAGTACGCGTCGGCGAGCAGCGTCGCGACGGGCGGTGCGATCGCGCCGCCGATGAAGCGGACGGCGGAGTAGGCGCTGGACGCGACGGAGCGGGGCAGGTCGGTCGCCTCCATGACGCACTCCGTCAGGACGGTGTTGAGGACGCCGAGGACGAGCCCGCCGATCACGACGCAGACGATGAGCCCGGCCTGCGACCGCACGAGGACGGCCGCGGCGAACAGGTCGAGCGCGAGCAGCGGCAGCGCGAGCTTGAGGACGCTCGTGCGGCGCATGCGCGCGGTGAGCATCGGGGCGACCCACACCGAGGTGATCGCGAGCCCGACACCCCAGCCGAAGAACGTGAACCCGATGCCGAGCGCCCCGAACCCGAGGGGGAACGGCGTGTAGGCGAGGAGCACGAAGAAGCCGATGTTGTAGAACAGCGCGGTCGCGGCGAGGGCTGCGAGTGCGGGGCGGCCGAGGGCCCGGAACGGGGCGGAGAGCTTCGTCGGGGTCGGCTTCTCGAGCATCCCGGGCTTCAGCAGCACGAGGATGGCGATGAACGCGACGGCCATCAGCGTGGTCACGCCGAAGAACGGTCCGCGCCAGCTGACCGACCCGAGCAGGCCGCCGACGAGCGGGCCGACCGCGATGCCGAGACCGAGCGCGGCCTCGTACAGGATGATCGCGGAGGCGGTGCCACCGGCGGCGGCGCCGACGATCGTGGCGAGCGCGGTGGAGATGAACAGGGCGTTCCCGAGGCCCCATCCGGCGCGGAAGCCGATGATCGTCCAGACGTCGTTCGACACGGCGGCGAGCACCGAGAAGAGCACGATGAGGGCGAGCCCGGTCATCAGGGTCTTCTTCGCCCCGATCCGGCTCGACACCCAGCTGGTGAAGAACATCGCGACGCCGGTCACGGCGAGGTAGCTCGTGAAGAGCAGCTCGGTCTGCGCGGGGGTGGCGTGCAGGGACTCGGCGATCGCGGGGAGGATCGGGTCGACGAGGCCGATGCCCATGAAGGCGACGACGCACGCGAAGGCGATGGCCCACACCGCCGAGGACTGCTTGAGGATCGAGCCGGACTGCCCGGCGGGAGCGTGCGCGTTCACGCGGTGGTCTCCGTTCTGGCCCTCGCTGCGATGAGGGCCGATGCGTGGTGCAGGACGTCCCAGTCGTCGTCGCCCAGGTCCTCGAAGAGGGGGCCGACGGTGCTGGTGAGGGCGGCTCGCCAGGCGACGAGTCGCTCGCGGCCGGCGTCGGTGATCTGGATGAGCTGCCCGCGGGAGTCGTCGGGGTCGACGGTCCGGGCGATCAGCCCATCGGCGGTCATGCCGGCGACCAGGCGGGTCATGGTCGGCTGGGACACCCGCGACGCCGTGGCCAGTTCGCCGAGCCGGAGGGCTTCCTCGGTCTCGAGGATGCCGAGCGTCCGCCAGACGGCGGTGGACGTGGTGTGCCCCGTGGCCTGGAGTGCCGACCGGATGAGCCGGTTGACCGAGACGAGGAGCGTCTCGAGCGTCTCGTCCCGATTTGGTTTCACCGTGAAACTGTATAGCAGGGCTATGGATCTGGCAACCGCGCGGGTGCTGGACCGTGCCACCTCCGGCGCTGGTAGAAGGGATGCATGAGCGACATCACGATCCACGAGGGCGACGAGTTCACCGCCATCTTCCACGGGGGCCCGTTCGACGGGACCACGGACACCCGCACGGCCACGAGCGACGCGCTGGACGACGAGGTGACGGTGTTCGCGGACGTCGAGGGCCTCCAGACCGCCTTCACCTACAAGTCCACGGGCTCGCGCCAGGTGCTCGACCAGATCTCGGTCGACTACACCTTCGCGCCCGACGAGTCGGACCCGGTCGACGACCTGCAGGACCGCGGCGACCGCAGCGGCGAGTTCGACCGCGAGTAGCGGTCATCAGCAGCCCCGGTCGTCCGCGACGGCCGGGGCTGCGTGCTGCCGGGGCCGGACGCGGTCCGCCCGCCGCCCGCCGGTCCCGGTCCCGGTCCGACCGGTCGATCGGGAGTGCACCGGAGCCGTCACACGTTGGAGGACGTCATGCAGGTCGATCTCTGGACGTCCGCGTTCTGCGCGCCGTGCGCCGCCGCCCGACGCGTGGTCGGCGACGCCGCCCGACTCGTGCCGGGGCTCGCCGTCACCGAACGGGACGCCGCCGCCGAGCCCGACGTCGTCGAGGAGCTCGGCATCCGCTCCACGCCCACCGTCGTCGTCCGACGGGACGACGGCACCGAGGTCTTCCGGTCAGCGGGCGTCCCGACCCGCGACCAGTTCCTCGTCGCGGTGGCGAAGGCGCTCGACTGACACCGGCCGCACCCCGGTGACGACCGGCTCCACCGGGCGCCGCAGCGCCCGGAGTGCCGGCCGGCGGAGCCCTCTCACCGCGCGGACGGGTGTCCCGATCGACATCGCCACGGCGCGACACCACGTCGGGGCCGGCACCGCAGATCGCCGGGGCCGGGCTCGACACCTCGTCTATGGTCGAGGGATGCTCGGTGCCGACGACGTCCTCGACCCGCCGCCTCGACGCGTCCTCGTGGCGGGGACCGCAGGCGTCGGCAAGACCACCACCGCCCGACGCATCGCGCAGGCCGTCGGTGCTCCACACACCGAGATCGACGCGCTGTACCACGGGCCCGGGTGGACGGTCCGGCCGACCTTCGCGCAGGACGTCGACGCGTTCACGGCCGCACCGGTATGGATCACCGAGTGGCAGTACCGGTCGGTGCGGGCGCTCCTCGTCGACCGAGCGGACACCCTGGTGTGGCTGGACCTCCCGAAGCCGGTGGCGTTCTGGCGACTGCTCCGGAGGACCGTCCGACGACGGCTCCGGCGCATCGAGCTGTGGAACGGGAATGTCGAGCCGCCGTTGTGGACGGTCGTCACCCGGCGCGAGCACATCCTCCGGTGGGGGATCGCGACCCGGAACGAGACCCGCAAGCGGGTGGCGGCGCTCGCCGACTCGACTCCACACCTCCGCGTCGTGCGGCTGCGCTCACAGCGGGACGTCGAGCGGTTCGTCCACCGCCTGCTGGCCGGCACCGAATAAGATCGTCGGCGTCCGCCTCCGTAGCTCAGTGGATAGAGCAGGTGGTTTCTACCCACCGTGCCGCGGGTTCGATTCCTGCCGGGGGCACCGACGACGAAGGCCGCCACCCCGTCCGGGTGGCGGCCTCCGTCATGCTGTCACGGGTCAGTCCTCGTCGGTGTCCGCGCGTCGACGCAGTTCGCTCGCACTGACCGGGTTCGCGTACGACGCCCCCGGCCCGGCGTCGGCAATGTCGCCCTGGGTACCAGCACCCTGGTCCTCACGATCGCCGGCCGGGGCGCGGTCGTCGCGAGCGGCGGGCAGGTCGTTCCGTGTGGGCTGCTCGTTCCGCTGCTCGTCCCGCAGGACGGGGGATCGGTCGGCGGACCCGGGGCGGCCCGCGGCGTCGATGCGGACGTCGTCGACCACGTCGTCGTTGTCCGCATCGCGGGAAGCCGACCACCCGGGCGTCGTGGCGGCCGGTGCCGGGGTGGCGGCCCGGAACGCGGGGGAGCCGAGCGACGGGCGGATCGGGGTCGTCTCGCCGTCGGAGTAGGGCCGGGTGACGTTGTCCGAGATCGGCACGGTCGCGTCCTGGCCGTTCGCCGGGGCGGAGGCGGCGGGGGCCGACGGGGTCACGCTGGGCTGTGCCGGGCGGAGGGACGTCGTCGTCGGCGTGGGTGCCGGCTCGGGAGCCCGGGAGGAGTCGACCTTGTCCGCGTTCCACTCCTGCTGCCGCTTGATGAGGTCGGCGTCCGGGTCGGGTGTGTCGAACTTCCACCGCTCCAGGTCGCTCTTGAAGAGCTTGCGCGTCCGGTTGGGGCGGGCCTGCCACTCGAGCATCCGGTCGCGGAACTCGGCGAGGGCGTTGTCCGCGTGGGAGGTGAAGGTCGAGGAGTTCTTCTTGATGTCGGCGATCTCGTGCTTCGCCCAGTCCGCGGCGACCGGTGCTCCGGCGATCGGGAGCAAGCGCAGGCGGATGTCGGCGTCCTCGGCCAGGTGGTCCGCGTAGGCGCGCTCGTCGTGACCGAGCGACCCCCAGCTGGCTGCCTTCCGCGCCGCCGAGACGAGGCCGGCGACGGCAGCGTTCCTCGCCTCGCGCTCCTGGTGGGCCACGACGCGCTTGGCGGCTCCGCGGCCGATCAGCGCCGCGATGACGCCCGCCACGATGATCGCGACGAAGGGGATGACCGCCCCCGACAGCACGCGCCAGCCCGTGTCGGACGAGGTCCAGTCGATCAGGTCGTTCCACCACTGCATGCGCGTACCGTACTTCCGGATCGGTCAGGTCCCGGGGACGACAGGCGGACGGGGCGGACATCCGCTCCACCCCGTGCCGCCGTGCGCGACCGTCACCAGCGGAGGGTGTCGACCGCGTCCTCGGCGTTCCACACGTTCGGGAGCTCGACGAACCGTCGCTCGGCAGCCACGTAGCGACGTGCGCGGTAGGCGGTGCCACCGGCCACGTCGACGCGGTCGACGTAGCCCACGATCTCCCCGTTCGCCCGCGTGACGCGGCTCAGGTCGTCACGGACGTCGAGGATGCGGAGGTCGCCTCGCGACCGCGCCGTCGGGCGGGGCGAGTGGATGCTGAGCCGGGCGTCCGTCGTGGACTGCATGTGGGCCTCCTGGTCGTGTGATCTAGGACGACCGTACGACCGACCACCGACACGCCGGAGGCGCCGGAACAGGGTGGGGAACACCGCCGAGCGCCGCCGTGTTGTGGAGGACAGTCCAGTACCGCGCTCTCCGGAGCCAGGAAGGTAGGTCCCCATGACCACGTTCGTCCTCGCCGGTGGTTGCTTCTGGTGTCTCGACGCCGTCTACCGCACGCTCCAGGGCGTGCAGGACGTCGTGTCCGGGTACACCGGCGGCAGCGACCCGCACCCGACCTACGAGCAGGTGTGCACCGGCACCACCGGCCACGCCGAGGCGGTCGCCGTCACCTTCGACGAGTCGGTCCTCCCGGCGGACGTCGTCCTCGACGTCTTCTTCACCCTCCACGACCCGCGGCAGCTGAACCGTCAGGGAGCCGACGTCGGCACGCAGTACCGCTCCGCGATGTTCCCGGCGGACGACGAGCAGCGTGCGCTGTTCGAGCGGGCGATCGAACGCGCGTCCGACATGTGGGACGGCGAGGTCGTCACGACGCTCGAGCCGCTCGGGGCGTTCCACCGCGCCGAGGAGTACCACCAGGACTTCTTCGCGAAGAACCCGGGTCAGGGCTACTGCCTCGCCGTCGCGCTGCCCAAGGTGAACAAGGTGCGCAAGGCGTACGGTCAGTACATCCTGGCGTCCTGACGGAGGGGCGCCGGGGCCACGAGGAGGTGGTCGGACGATGACGAACGACACGATGCCGGACACGACGACGGAGACCTGGGTGGCCGTCGGTCCGGCCGGTGCGGTGGGCACGATCCACCGCGCGGCGGACGGGTTCCGGGTCGAGCTCTACGGACGACGCGGTCCGGGCGGGACGTACCCGTCGCTCCAGTCGGCCAAGGGCGCGGTCCACAAGGCGATGGGTCCGCTCGCGGACCGGCCCGAGTTCCACGCGCACTGACCGAGGGGCCGCTGACGCGGCTCCCGACCGGGAGGCCCGGATCACCTTCCCTCCACAGGGACCGTGATCCGGGCCTCGCGTCCACAGTTCGACGACGCGCCACGGTCGGAGCGGCCCCCCGATCGACGATCGGTGCATGAACGACACGATCACGGTCTGCGGCATCATCGCCACCGAACCCCGACACCTCGTCACCGAGACGGGTGTCGCCATCACGAGCATGCGTCTCGCCTCGCCGTCGCGCCGCTGGGACCGCAGGACGTCCAGCTGGGTCAACGGCCCCACGAACTGGTACACGGTCACGGCGTTCCGGTCGCTCGCGGCCAACGTGCACAAGTCCGTGAAGAAGGGCGACCGCATCGTCGTCACCGGACGCGTCCGGATCCGGAACTGGGAGCGCGACGGGCGGGGCGGCACCTCCGTCGAGATCGACGCCGACGCGCTCGGCCACGACCTCGCCTGGGGCATCAGCAACTGGATCCGCGTCCCGCGCCACGTCGGCGATGTGCAGACCACCACCGCACCGGGCCCGGACGTCGACCCCCGGACGGGCGAGGTCGGCCCGGACGACCCCGACGCGGACCTGCACGACGACGGCCCGGTCGCGCACGCGACCGAGTCCGTCGAGCACGTGCGCGGACACGGCGACCACGGTGACGACGTGCTCGCCGGACCCCTCGAGGACGCGTCGTACGACGCGGGAGAGGTCGGCGTGCACGACACCGTGGCGCGCGGCGACGGCCCCGTGTCTCCCGACGAGCTGTTCCCGGGGCAGGAGCCCGGATGACGCCGCGACCGTCGCCACGGCGTCCTGGGCACCACCGACCGCGACGACACCGACCGCGACGACACCGCGAGCGGGGCAGCGCTGGCCGCGTCGGATCGGTAGACTCGCTCCGATATGGCTGAGTACATCTACCAGATGGTCCGCGCCCGCAAGGCGGTCGGCGACAAGCTGATCCTCGACGACGTCACGATGTCGTTCCTCCCCGGCGCCAAGATCGGCGTCGTCGGACCGAACGGTGCGGGCAAGTCGACGATCCTGAAGATCATGGCGGGGCTCGACCAGCCGTCCAACGGCGAGGCGAAGCTGACCCCGGGCTTCACCGTCGGCATCCTCATGCAGGAGCCCGAACTCGACGAGACCAAGACGGTGCTCGAGAACGTGCAGGAGGGTGTCGGGGAGATCCACGGCAAGCTCGCGCGCTTCAACGAGATCTCGGCCGCGATGGCCGAGCCCGACGCGGACTTCGACGCGCTCCTCGCCGAGATGGGGACGCTGCAGGAGGAGATCGACGCGGCGGACGCGTGGGACCTCGACTCGCAGCTCGAGCAGGCGATGGCCGCGCTCCAGTGCCCCCCGGGGGACGAGCTCGTCACGCACCTGTCCGGTGGTGAGAAGCGCCGTGTCGCGCTCTGCAAGCTCCTGCTCCAGAAGCCCGACCTGCTCCTGCTCGACGAGCCCACCAACCACCTCGACGCCGAGAGCGTGCAGTGGCTCGAGCAGCACCTGCAGCAGTACCACGGTGCGGTCCTCGCCGTGACCCACGACCGGTACTTCCTCGACCACGTCGCGCAGTGGATCGCCGAGGTCGACCGCGGCCGGCTCTACCCGTACGAGGGCAACTACTCGACCTACCTCGAGAAGAAGCGCGCCCGACTCGAGGTCCAGGGCAAGAAGGACGCCAAGCTCGCCAAGCGCCTGTCGTCCGAGCTCGACTGGGTCCGCAGCAACGCGAAGGGCCGCCAGGCGAAGTCCAAGGCGCGTCTGGCCCGCTACGAGGAGATGGTCAACGAGGCCGAGCGCACGCGCAAGCTCGACTTCGAGGAGATCGTGATCCCCGTCGGTCCGCGCCTCGGGTCCCAGGTCATCGACGCCGAGCACCTCCACAAGCAGTTCGGTGAGCGCGTCATCATCGGCGACCTGTCGTTCACGCTGCCGCGGAACGGCATCGTCGGGGTCATCGGCCCGAACGGCGTCGGCAAGACCACGCTGTTCAAGACGATCGTCGGGCTCGAGCCCCTCGACGGCGGCCAGCTCAAGATCGGCGAGACGGTCGACATCTCCTACGTCGACCAGAGCCGCGGTGGCATCGACCCGAACAAGAACCTGTGGGAGGTCGTGTCCGACGGCCTCGACTACATCCAGGTCGGCAAGACCGAGATCCCGTCGCGCGCCTACGTGTCGCAGTTCGGGTTCAAGGGCCCGGACCAGCAGAAGCGTGCGGGCATCCTGTCCGGCGGTGAGCGCAACCGTCTGAACCTCGCGCTGACGCTCAAGCAGGGCGGCAACCTGCTGCTCCTCGACGAGCCCACGAACGACCTGGACGTCGAGACCCTCGGCAGCCTCGAGAACGCCCTCCTCGAGTACCCCGGTTGTGCCGTGGTCATCACGCACGACCGGTGGTTCCTCGACCGCATCGCGACGCACATCCTCGCGTGGGAGGGCCTGAACGAGGACGGCACGCCGATCTGGTACTGGTTCGAGGGCAACTTCGAGGCCTACGAGGAGAACAAGGTCGAGCGCCTCGGGGCCGACGCCGCGAAGCCCGGCCGCGCGACGTACCGCAAGCTCACGCGGGACTAGTCCCCGTGGCGAGACTGCACGCGCCGGTCCGCATCCGCTGGAGCGACATCGATGCCTACGGGCACGTCAACAACTCGGCGATGCTCCGGCTGCTCGAGGAAGCGCGCGTGCTGGCGTTCTGGGCGCCGGACCCCGACGAGGTCGACGAGTCGGGGTCCGCGCCGGAACCCGTGATCGACGGGCGCCCGGGCTCCGGGACGATGACGGTCATCGCGGCGCAGCGGCTCGAGTACCTCGCGTCCACGCCGTACTTCCGTCGGCCGCTCGACATCCAGCTGTGGATCGGGCGGATCGGCGGGGCCAGCCTGGACATCTCGTACGAGGTCTGGTCGCCCGTCGGACACGAGCCGGCGGAGCTGTACACGCGCGCCACCACGGCGCTCGTCCTCGTGGACGCGACGACCAACCGACCGCGACGGCTCACCGAAGCCGAGCGGGCGGCGTGCCAGCCGTACATCGAGCCGGCCGTGCAGTTCTCCCGGCCGTGACCCCGGTCCGGCGCTGACCGCTCCGCCGCACCAGAACAGGCCCCGCTCGTCGAGCGGGGCCTGTCTCACGCGACGGGGAGGCGCATCATGCCCTCCTGCGCGACGGTCGCCAGCAGCCGGCCGTCGCGGGAGAACATGCGACCGAGCGCCAGCCCCCGACCGCCCTGGGCGCTCGGCGACTCCTGCGCGTAGAGGACCCAGTCGTCCGCCCGGCCGTCGCGGTGCCACCACATCGCGTGGTCGAGGCTCGCGAGCTTCACGCCCGGGGTGCCCCACGCGACGCCGTGCCGACGCATGATCGGTTCGAGGAGGGACAGGTCGCTCGCGTAGGCCAGGACCGCGCGGTGCAGAGCGGGGTCGTCGGGTAGGTCGCCCTCGACCCGGAACCAGACCGCCTGGTGCGCGACGCGGGCGCCCTGCACGTCAAAGTAGACCGGACCGTCGACGTGCCGCAGGTCGATCGACCGCTCCGCCCAGGCCTGCGCCGTGGGGTGGTCGACCGCGCCCAGCACCGACGCCGCCGACGGGAGCGACTCCGGGTCGGGGACGTCCACCGGGAACGGGTCCTGGTGCTCCGCTCCGGCGTCCGGCACCTGGAAGGACGCGATCATCGAGAAGATCGGGAGACCGTTCTGGTACGCCTGCGCCCGTCGGGTCGCGAACGAGCGGCCGTCGTGGATGCGCTCCACACCGAAGGTGATCGGGACGTCGATCGCACCGGGGCGCAGGAAGTAGCCGTGGACGGAGTGGATGTCCCGGCCCTCGATGGTGGCCTGCGCCGCGACGATGCACTGCGCCAGCACCTGGCCGCCGAAGACCCGTCCTCCGGGGGACCAGTGGCTGGCACCGGTCAGGATCGTCTCCCGGGTGCTCGCTCCGGTGTCCTCGAGTCGCAGGGTCGTGAGGAAGTCGGGTTCGCGGATCACGCCGCCAGTCTACGAACGGGTCCCGGTGTGGCCGGGGAGGACGCGGGCGCACCCATCGCGGCACCGTGGGCGCCGACGCCCGACGGGGCCGGGTCCTCCTGCTCGGTGGCGTCGTCCGCGACGTCCGCGGAGACCGCCACCTGCGGGTCGACGAGCCCCGCCGCCGTCGGGGACGTCCGGAGCAGACTCCACGCCGCCACCGCGACGAGGGCTCCACCCACGCTGGCCACCCACGGGGTGAGCGCACGGGACCAGAGGTCGGGTGCGACGAGCCAGACGAGGTGGTTGGCGACGACCGAACCCGTTCCGCCCAGGAACAGGGCGAGACGAGGACGGAGGCTCGGGCCGGCCAGCAGCCCGGTGACGACGAGGACCGAGAGCAGTGCGTTGACGAGGTGTGGCATGGGCGGGACAGGAGGAAACGAGACGGGACGAGACGGGTGGGAACGACGGCTGTGCCATCGGGAGGCGGAGCGACGGGCCGACCCGCTGCGGGTCGGCCCGTCGCCCTCGGGGTGCGTGGGCTCAGCTGCCGGAGCCACCCTGACCGACCGCGAGCGGCTGCGCGCCGGCCGCGGAACCGGTGTCGGCACCGCTCGTGCTGACGGCGATCTTCCGGGGCTTCGACGACTCCTGCACGGGGATCGTGACGCTCAGCACGCCGTTGTCGTAGTGCGCGGCGATCCGCTCGACGTCGAGGCCGTCGCCGAGGGTGAGCTGACGGACGAACGAGCCGGGCTGGCGTTCCCGCGTGAGCCACTGCGCGCCGTCGGGAGCCCCGAGGGTGCGCTCGGCCCGGATGGTGAGGACCGATCCGTCGACGTCGATGTCGACCGATCCCGGATCGACTCCGGGCAGGTCGACGTCCATCACGTAGTGGTCGCCGGCGCGGTAGAGGTCCATCGGCATCGAGCGGGGCCCGGCTGCTGCTCCGCTGAGGAGGGATCCGGCGAGACGGTCCAGCTCGCGGAACGGATCGAAGGTCATGGCCATCTGAATCAACTCCTTCACTGAGTGCTTCGCGGTTGAGTCGCCGTGACTCAACTGCCATCCGTCCTAGCACTCGAACCCGAAGAGTGCCAAGAGTGGGCTCAGAGCTCGCTGAGGGCCGGACCAGGGAGCGTCAGGACGGTCGCGGCTAGGATCGACGGTGACATGAGCAGCTCGTTCACCCTTCCCGACGCCGCCTCGCTCGGTGACCTCCGCACCTACCTCGGACGAGCCGCTCGGATCGAGGACGGGTCCGTCCGGCTCATCGCCGACTCCGGTGTCCTGGCCGTCTACACGGCGATCCTCTACCCGCTCGGGCTGCTCGACGAACTGCCCACCGTGCTCGGTCTGCGCACGTTCGCCCTCACCCAGCCGGAGCACATCGACGTCGTGGTGCCGCTCCGCTCGTTCCAGGAGCGCCTGCGTCTGCTCGCGGAAGCGAACGACGTGGAGCACGCCGACGCAGCCGACCCGACCCGAGCGACCCCGATCGAGGTCGAGCTGCCGCTCGAGGTGCACACCGTGACCTGGGCTGCGATCTCCCCGCCCCGCGGCGGCTGGGTGCCCCTGCCCGACGTGTCGGCGGAACTGCTGCACCGTGCTGCGCGCCAGGGGATCGACGAGGTCGCCGCCTCCGTGCCGACGAGCTCGGGGGAGTCCATCGTCCGCCGCGTCCGTTCTGAGGTCTGGGGTCGGCCGATCCCGGACGTCGAGCACCTGCCGGCCGGCGCGGGCTTCGCCGCCGAGAGCCTCGGCTTCCTCGGGACCGAACCGGTCCGGCTGTTCGAGACGGGGCCGTGGAGCCGGCTGACGACCTCCCGGGGGCACGTGCTCGTGAAGCGGCGGGCCTGGACGCTCAGTTCTTGACGGACGGACGGGAGGCCCGTGGCGGGGTCGCCACGGGCCTCCCGTCCGTCGTTCCGCCGCGTCGGCGGCCGCCGCTCCCGTCAGTCGAACGCGTTCGTCATCGCGTGTGCCGCGCGGTCGAGGTACGCCCACAGTTCGGCCTCGTCGAGGGGCGCGAGGTCGAGTGACTCGACCGCGTCCTGCATGTGCTGGAGCCAGTGCTCGCGCGCCTCGGGGGTGATGCGGAACGGGTGGTGCCGCATCCGGAGCCGGGGATGGCCGCGCTGCTCGCTGTAGGTCGACGGGCCGCCCCAGTACTGCTGGAGGAACTGCGAGAGCCGCCAGACCGCACCGTCGAGGTCGTCTGCCGGGTACATCGGCCAGATCACCTCGTCCTGCTGCACGCCCTCGTAGAAGCGGCGGACCAGGCGGTCGAAGGTCGGGGCGCCGCCGATGCGGTCGAACAGGGAACCGCTCGCCGCAGCCCCGCCGAGTCCGACACGGAGCGTGACGGGCTGCGCGGGGACGCCCGGGGCCGGCTCACCCGTGGGGGGACCGAGGGGGATGGCGGGTCCGGTCATGGGGTGTCCTCAGGGTCATTGTCGTCGCCGGTCCGGATCGCCCGGCCCAGGATGTTCATCCGGCCGCGGCGGGCCCGCGGCGCGGGGGTGGGCACCGGCGCGGTGCGGACGGGACGGAGGCCGTTCACCGACGTGGCGTTCTCCCACCCCTCCGGCATGATCATGGCCATCGCCGGCAGGGTGACCCCGAGTTCGTCCACGCCGCGCTTGAGCCGCACGCGGAGTTCCCGTCCGACGACGTCGAGCTCCGACGCGCGGGTCTTCACGACCAGGCGGAACACCATGCCGGTGTCGGTGATCGACTGCAGGCCCCAGATCTCCGGTTTCTCGACGATGCGCTGCCGCCAGCGGGCCTCCTGGGACATGGTGACCGCGGCGTGCAGCAGGGCGTCCTGCACGGCGTCGATGTCGGTGTCGTACGGCACGGTGATGTCGACGAGGACACGGGACCAGCCCTGGGACAGGTTGCCGACGCGGAGGATCTGTCCGTTCGGCACGAACCAGAGGATGCCGTTCACGTCGCGGATCTGCATGACCCGGAGCCCGACGGACTCCACGACCCCGGTGGCCTGGCCGGTGTCGACGACGTCACCGACGCCGGCCTGGTCCTCGAGGATCATGAAGATGCCGGACAGGATGTCGCGGACGATGCTCTGCGCGCCCACTGCGAGGCCGGCGGCGACCACGGAAGCGCCACCGACGATGCCGACCGCCGCGGTCGGGAACACGGTCGAGATGATGATGGCGAAGGCGATCACGGCGACCACGACCGTCGCGAGGTTCTCGAGCACGCTGCCGAGCGTCCGGGTGCGCTGCACGACGCGGGCGGTCTGCAACGGGGAGGCCACCAGGGCCTGGGTGTCCGCAGCGCCCTGCCGCTTCTTGACGCCGTTGACGATGCGGTCGACGACCTGCTTGATGGTCCGGCGGAGCACGAGGCGGATGATGACCGCCGCGAGCAGGACGATCAGGATCGTGATCGGGACGTGCCAGGTGTCGACGAACTGGGTGAACGTGTTCGACGCCCACTTCGAGACGTCGTCGGTGGTGTCTGCTGCCGAGGTCATGTCCGGACGATGCTAAACGGCGAGGCTCCGACGCCCCTGGAGGAACGCCGGAGCCTCGCCACTGCTCCCATCGGGATCAGGCGTCGGCCGCCTGGACGCGGAGCGCACGCTCGGTGCCCGCGAGGTTCTCGCTGACGATCCGACGCAGTGCCGGGGTCTCCGGGTGCGCGTCGAGCCAGGCCCGGGCAGCGTCACGCAGTTCCGTCGACGCCAGCGGTGCCGGGTACAGGCCCGTCACGATCGTGTCGGCGATGTGGTAGCTGCGCTCGTCCCAGATCCGCGTGATGACCTCGAAGTAGCGCTGCACGAGACCCTCGAGCACGACCGGGGAGTTCACGTGCTGGAACCCGACGGTCGTCTGCCGCACGATGGCGTTCGGCGCGTCGTCCGTGTCGACGAGCGACGAGAACGCCGCGAGCTTGCCCTCGGCGGTGGGGATCGTCCCGCGAGCGCGGGCCGCGGCCTGCTCGCCCGAGGCGGTCCGGTCGGCGGCGAGCTCGGCGTCGATCTCGTCGTTGCCCGCGGCACCCGCGAGGACGAGGCCCTCGAGCAGCTCCCAGCGCAGGTCCGTGTCCACGACGAGCCCCTGCAGTGTGACCGATCCGTCACGCAGTCCCTGCAGCGTCGCCACGTGCTCGGGCGTCGACGGGATCTGCGCGAAGAACTTCACGAACTGGAACTGCGCGTCCGATCCGGACTCGGCCGACGAGGCCAGCTGCCACAGCGTGTCGCCGACGGTGCGCACGGTGGCGTCCGACTTCGACGGTGCGACGTAGTTGCGCGCCGCCAAGAGCAGCTGCGACAGCGTGGTGCGGATCGTCGTCGACTCGGTCTCGGTCGCGATGTTGCCGAGCACGAGGGTGACGTAGTCGCTGGCGGGGGACTCGGCGTCACGCGTGGCGTCCCAGACGGAACCCCAGACGATCGACCGGGCGAGCGGGTCCGCGATCGACGCCAGGTGCTCGATCGCCGTGCGCCGCGACTGCTCGTCGAGGCGGATCTTGGCGTACGCCAGGTCGTCGTCGTTGAGGAGCACGAGGTCGCCGCGGTGCACGCCGACCAGCTCGGGGACCTCGGTGCGGGCGCCGTCGACGTCGATCTCGACGCGGTGGACGCGGTCGAGCTTGCCGCCGGACGAGGCCGTGTCCGCGCCGAAGGGGGCCGACGGGTCGTTCGTGAAGGCGTACACGCCGATGGCCAGGCGGTGCGGTCGCAGCGTCGGGTGGTCCGACGGCGCCTCCTGCAGGACGGCGAACGAGGTGATGACGCCCTCGGCGTCGGTCTCGATCTCCGGGCGCAGGGTGTTCACGCCCGCCGTCTCCAGCCAGAGCTGCGACCACTCGGACAGGTCGCGGCCGCTGGTGGCCTCGAGCTCGACGAGCAGGTCCTTCAGCTCGGTGTTGGAGTGATGGTGCTTCCGGAAGTACGCCGCGACGCCCGCGAAGAACGCGTCGATGCCGACCCACGCGACGAGCTGCTTGAGGACCGAACCGCCCTTCGCGTAGGTGATGCCGTCGAAGTTGACCTGGACGTCCTCGAGGTCGTTGATCGTCGCGACGATCGGGTGCGTCGAGGGGAGCTGGTCCTGGCGGTAGGCCCAGGACTTCTCCATCGCCTGGAACGTCGTCCATGCGCCGGTCCACTCGGTGGCCTCAGCGGTCGCGATGGTGGAGGCCCACTCGGCGAACGACTCGTTCAGCCAGAGGTCGTTCCACCACTTCATCGTGACGAGGTCGCCGAACCACATGTGCGCGAGCTCGTGCAGGATCGTGACGACCCGGCGCTCCTTGATGGCGTCGGTGACCTTCGAGCGGAAGACGTAGGTCTCGGTGAAGGTGACCGCGCCCGCGTTCTCCATCGCGCCGGCGTTGAACTCCGGCACGAAGAGCTGGTCGTACTTCTCGAACGGGTAGGCGAAGTCGAACTTCTCCTCGAAGTACGCGAAGCCCTTCCGGGTCGTCTCGAAGACGTAGTCCGGGTCGAGGTACTCGGCCAGCGACCTGCGCGCGAAGACGCCGAGCGGGATGGTCCGACCGTCGCGGCTGGTGAGCTCGCTGCGGACGACCTCGTACGGGCCGGCGATGAGCGCGGTGATGTAGCTCGAGATGCGCGCGGTGGGCGGGAAGGTCCACGTGGCGTGGTCGCCGTCGACGTGCGGCTCCGGCGTCGGGGCGTTCGACACGACCTGCCAGCGCGCCGGCGCGGTCACGGTGAAGGAGAACTCGGCCTTGAGGTCCGGCTGCTCGAACACGGCGAACATCCGGCGGCTGTCCGGCACCTCGAACTGCGAGTACAGGTAGACCTCGTCGTCGACCGGGTCGACGAAGCGGTGCAGGCCTTCTCCGGTGTTCGTGTACAGCGCGTCGGCGACGACGACGAGTTCGTTCTGCTCCTGCAGGTCGGCGAGCTGGATGCGGACGCCGTCGTTCACCGCGTCGACGTCGAGCGCGGTGCCGTTCAATGTGACCGAGTGCACGGTCTTCGTGATGGCGTCGATGAACGTGCTGGCGCCGGGCGTGGCACTGAAGCGCACGCGGGTGGTGCTGCCGAAGGTCTCGGCTCCGCGGGTCAGGTCGAGCTCGACGTCGTACGTCTGCACGCTGACGATGCCGGCGCGTTCCTGGGCTTCGATTCGGGTGAGGTTCTCTCCGGGCACGGACGCTCCATCTTCGCTGCGGACGCGGACGATCGATGTCCGCGTGTCGGGGTCCCGGCCGGCGTCGTGCACCGGTGGGACGGCTCGGGACCAGCCTAGCGAGCGGGCGTACGCTGCGATCCGTGACCGACACGACTGTGGAGACGACCCCTGCGACCCGGACTGCTGTGGAGTTCTGGTTCGACCCGACCTGCCCCTGGGCATGGATGACGAGCCGCTGGGTGGGGGAGGTCGAGCGGCACCGCGACCTCGACGTCACCTGGAACGTGATGAGCCTGTTCGTCCTCAACGAGCACAAGGAGGACATGCCCGCCGAGTACCGCGAGGCCCTCGAGCGGAACC
The DNA here is from genome assembly GCF_003224295.1 of Curtobacterium sp. MCPF17_046. NCBI lineage: Bacteria > Bacillati > Actinomycetota > Actinomycetes > Micrococcales > Microbacteriaceae > Curtobacterium > Curtobacterium sp. MCPF17_046. The sequence goes on from NZ_QKLB01000005.1 coordinate 41,599, forward strand.
AGGTGTACGCGCGCCTGGTGACCGCCGCGAAGACCCGGCACGGCCAGGAGGTCGTCAAGCCGCTCTACGACGCGCTCGGCGAGCAGATCCACCACCGCCAGCAGAAGGACGCCGCGCAGGTCGTGCCGGCCGTGCTCGAGCAGCTCGACCTCGACGCCGACCTCGCCGACGCGGCCTGGACGGACGAGACCGACACCGCGATGCGTCAGAGCCACCGGAACGGCATCGAGCGCGTCGGCCAGGACGTCGGCACGCCCGTCATCGCCGTCGACGGCGTCGCGTTCTTCGGGCCGGTCATCTCCCCGGCGCCGAAGGGGCAGGAGGCGCTCGACCTCTGGGACGGTGTCGTCGCCGCAGCCCGCTACCCGGGCTTCTTCGAGCTCAAGCGCTCCCGCACGACCGGCCCGGTCTTCGACACCGTCGAGGACTGACCGCCCGGCCCGACGACCCGACGGGAGGCGCGGTGCGGGTCCGCACCGCGCCTCCCGTCCGTCGTCCCCCTGCGGGCATCGCCCGCTCAGGCCAGCGGCAACCGCATCAGGGTCAGGTCGAGCCAGCGGCCGGCCTTCCGGCCGACCTCGGGCACGACGGCCACGGTCTCGAACCCGAGCCGCTCGTGCAGGGCGATCGACCCGGCGTTCGTGCTGCAGATGCCGGCGATCATGACGTGTCGGCCCTCAGCCGTCGCGCGGGCCACCAGGGCGCGCATGAGCGTCGACGCCACGCCCCGGCCGCGGAATCCCTCGACGACGTAGACGCTGTGCTCGACGGTGTGGCGGTAGCCCTGGTGCGGCCGCCACTGCGAGTACGAGGCGTACCCGGCGACGACGCCGTCGACCTCGGCGACGACGACCGGCCAGCCGTCGCCCTGGCGTTCGGCGAGCCAGGTGTCGAACCACGCTCGGGGGTGCGGCTCCTCCTGCCAGATCGCGGTGGAGTGCAGGACGGCGTCGACGTGGAGACCGTGCACGACATCGAGGTCGGCGGGGGTGCAGTCGCGGATCGTGACCGCGTCCGTCGCATATGCTGTCGCCATGTCTCACATCGTAGACGAGCAGGAGGGCGCCGGCGCACTCCCGGGCGTCGTGACCTCCGAGGACCCCGACGACGCCGACCAGCGCCGCCTCGGGGAACGGCTGCAGCGCCTCCGCACCGAGCGCCGGTGGAGCCTGACCGAACTCGCCGACGAGTCCGGCGTTTCCCGCGCGATGATCAACCGCGTCGAGCGGGGCGTCTCCAGTCCCACCGCGACGATCCTCGGCCGCCTGTCCGGAGCGTTCGGCCTGACGGTCTCGCAACTCCTCGACGAGGCCCTCGAGCACGAGGTCCCGCGCTCCAGCGACCCGGACGAGGCCCGCGGGGTCCAGCGCGCCGCGTCCGCGGACTCCTGGACCGACCCGGAGACCGGGTACCGCCGCCGCCCGCTGTCGAGCGCCGACTTCCCGGCCGACGTGACCGAGGTGCGCCTTCCGGGTGGACGCGAGGTCGCGTACCCCGCCAGCGCCTACGCCTTCCTCCGGCACTGCATCTGGGTCGTAGAGGGGACGCTCGAACTCCAGGCCGGTGACACGACCAGCCGCCTCGGTGCCGGCGACCGCATCGAGCTCGGCGAACCCGCTGACGTCGTCTACCGGAACCCCGGCGACGAGCCGTGCCGGTACGTCGTGGTCGTCGTGCGGCACCGCTGACGGGAGGCCCGTCCGCCGTCCGCCGGACAGGTCCCGTCCGGCGTGGGCACAGGAATAGGATCGGTCCATGCGCATCCACCTCGGTACGGACCACGCCGGCCTCGAGTTCACCAAGACCCTCAGCGTCCACCTGACCGAAGCCGGCCACGAGGTCGTGGACCACGGACCGACCGAGTACGAGCCGCTCGACGACTACCCCTCGTTCTGCATCAACGCCGCGCACGCCGTCGTGCAGGACCAGCGCGCGGGCGTCCAGGCCCTCGGCGTCGTCTTCGGTGGTTCGGGCAACGGTGAGCAGATCGCCGCGAACAAGGTCGAGGGCATCCGCGCGGCCCTGGTGTGGAACGAGTCGACCGCGCTGCTCGCCCGCCAGCACAACGACGCGAACGTCATCTCGATCGGCGCGCGCCAGCACACCGAGGCAGAGGCGATCCGCTTCGTCGACCTCTTCATCGCCGAGCCGTTCTCGGGCGAGGAGCGCCACGCCCGCCGCATCGCGCAGCTCGCCGAGTACGAGACCACCGGGCACATCGCCGGCAAGCAGATCGACCAGTAGGGCCGAGTAGACAAGAGCAATGCCCGAGGGTCACTCCGTCCACCGCATCGCCCGCCAGTTCGAGCTGCACTTCGTCGGCCGGGTCTGCGAGGTCTCGAGCCCGCAGGGTCGGTTCGCCGCCGGAGCCGCGCAGCTCGACGGCCGGAAGATGATCGCCGCACGAGCCGTGGCGAAGCAGATGTTCCTCGAGTTCGAGGGCGACCTGTTCCTCCGCGTGCACCTCGGCCTGTACGGCGCGTGGGACTTCGCGGGTGAGATCTCGACCGACGCGACGATGCGGAGCGCGAAGGGGCGGATCGGGCAGACGAACCAGCGTGGCACGGTCGCGGAGGACGGAGACGCGGGCGACGACGCCGAGCACGTGCCCGACGACGACGGCGAGGACTCCCTCCGCTCCATCGGTGCCCCGCGGCGCTCCCGCTACCGGATGGCCGAGCAGGAGAAGGTCGAGGACCCGATCGAGGCCTTCCCGCCGGACCCGGTCGGGCAGGTGCGCGTGCGGATCCTCACCGAGACCGCCGTGGCGGACCTCCGCGGACCGACCGCCTGCGTGGTCGAGGACCCGGCCGGGGTGCAGCGTGCGCTCGACAAGCTCGGCCCGGACCCGATGAACGACGACGGGCCCGAGGCCGAGAAGGTCTTCGTGGACAACGTCCGGAAGCGCAACGTCGCGATCGGCCAACTGCTCATGGACCAGTCCGTCGTGAGCGGCATCGGCAACGTGTACCGGGCGGAGCTGTTGTTCCGGCAGCGCATCGACCCGTACAAGCCCGGGAAGGAGATCACCGTCAGGCAGGCGAAGGCGCTGTGGCAGGACTGGTCGAAGCTCCTGCACGACGGGGTCCGCATCGGGCAGATGATGACGATGGACGGCCTGACCGACGCCGAGTACCGGAAGGCGATGCGCTCCCGGGCCGACCGACACTGGGTGTACCACCGCGCGGGGGAGCCGTGCCGGGTGTGCGGCACCGAGATCCGCGTCGCCGACATGGCCGGCCGCAAGCTCTACTGGTGCCCCAAGGACCAGAAGTAGCCCCGCCGGTCAGAGGTCGCGGTGGGTCCAGCGGCCGGCGATCGCGGTGCCGAGGACCGGCATCGCCCGGAGCGTCGCCGACGGCGCGGTGAGCGGGTCGGTCGGCACGAGGACGAGGTCCGCGACGTCGCCGACCGTGACCGACACCCGCCCGTCCGTCGACCCCCGCCACGCGGCGAGCGCCGACATCCGCTGTTCCGGGTGCCACGGCTCGCGGCCGTCGCGGTCCCGTCCGACGGCGGCGGCCATCGACACCCACGGGTCGAGCGGCGCGACCGGGGCATCCGAGCCGAGCACCATCGCGGCGCCCGCACGTTCGAGCGCGGCGAACGGGAAGGCCCGGTCCGTGCGTCCCGCCCAGTGGTGGTCCGCGATGTCCCGGTCGTCCATGGCGTGCTCGGGCTGCACGGACGCGACGACGCCGAGCCGGGCGAACCGCTCGACGTCGGGCACGGCGAGGAGCTGCGCGTGCTCGATCGAGCCGCGGCTCCCGACGGTCTCGAGCGCGTCGAGCGCGAGCGTGACCGCGCGGTCGCCGATCGCGTGCACGGCGGGGACGAGCCCGGCGTCGACCGCCCGACGCAGCAGCGGGACGAGGTCCTCCGGCGCCCAGGTGAGGACGCCCTCGCCGTCGGCGGTCGCGGCGGTCCGGGTGCCGAGCGACCCGTCGGTGATCACCTTGAACGGCCCGACGGTGAGCAGGCCCCGCGTCCCGTCGACGACGTCGCCCGTCCGCAGTCCTCGGCGGACCGCCTCGTCGAGCCGTGCCGGGTACACCCCGGAGGCGATGCGCAGGCCGTCCGTCCCGGCGTGGATGCGTCGCACCCACCGGTCGATGTCGGCGTCCATCTCGAGGTCGACGACCCCGGTGACGCCCCGGGCCGCGGCCGCCTCGACGGCGTCCGCGACGGAGGCGTCGAGCTGGTCCTCCGGCACCCGGGACAGCGCGGCGGTCACGTCGAACGCGTCCTGCTCCCGGAGCACACCGTCGGTACCGGCCGGGAGCGCCCGGCCGAGCACGGCGCCGAAGTGCGCCAGGGCGACCTCGTTGCACCAGACGGCGTGCAGGTCGGCGCTCACGACGACGACCGGGAGGCCCGGTGCGGCCTGGTCGAGCAGCTCCCGTCGAGCGGGGCGGGGCCAGAGTCCGTCCCGGTAGCCGTGCCCGACGAGCACCCGGTCCGGGAGGCCGGTGCGCACTGCGGCGGCGAGGCGGTCCGCGGTCTCCTCGGCGGAGCCGCAGTCCGTCACGTCGATCCGTCGGCGCACGAGTGCCCACTGGTCGAGGTGCACGTGGTGGTCGCGGAGACCGGGCCCGAGCCAGGCGCCCTCGGCCTCGACGACCTCGGTGTCGGTGCCGGTGGCTCGGTCGAGCGGGTCGAGCGTGCCGGCCGGCGAGACCGCGGTGACCCGCCCGTCGACGACCAGGACGTCGGCGGGGGCGCCGGAGGTGCCCACCCGTCGGACGGTGCGGAGCAGGGTCGCCGCCATCACGCCTCCCGGCCGGTCGTCCCGGTCCCGTGGACGCGCGCCATCTCGTCGGCGAGCGCGGGGGAGGCGTAGGGGCCGTCGGTCCGCAGGCCGGCGATGATCCGGTCGACCACCTCGGGTGCCTTGTTCTGGCTGAGCTTCGCGCGGGCGTCGAAGCGGGTGACGCGGATGCGGATGCCGACGGTGCCGCGGGCGATCCGGCGGGCGGCGTCCGCGTCGACGTCGAGCGACACCGGCGACGGCATCGCGGCCTCGAAGTGGTCCACGAGGTCACCGAGGACACGGAAGTTCTCCTCGTCCGACAGGATCTCCGGCGTCCCCCACAGGTGCGCGGTGGTGTGGTTCCAGGTCGGGATGAACTGTTCCGGCGGGTACCAGGCGGGGGAGACGTACCCGTGCGGGCCCTGCACGACGACCAGGACCTCGTGCTGCCCGAGTTCGTGCGCCACCTCGTCCGGCCGACCGACGTGCGACACGAGGACGATGTCGTCGCTGCCGTCGGGCTGCTCTTCGAGCAGGAACGGGTAGTGCGACGCGACGAGCCCCTCCGCGGTGGAGGACACGATCGTCGCCCAGGGGTTGGCGCGAACGAGTCGTCGGACCTCGTCGACCTCGGTCATCAGGAAGGAGGGAGTGTGCCGCATGCGACGAGCGTGGCACATGCCAGGCTGGTCGGCATGGAGAAGCGCGCAGCCTACGAGTCCGTCCTGCCCTACGTCCGAGAGTGGGTCGCCTACAAGGTGTGGCAGCTTCGGCTCCCCGGCGTGCAGGTCGCGATCGGCTTCGAGGACGAGGAACTGTTCGCCGACGCCTGGGGGTACGCCGACGTGGCAGCCGGACGGCGACTGACGACGACGGACCTGTTCCGGATCGCCTCGCACTCGAAGACCTTCACCGCCACCGCGCTGCTCCAGCTGGTCGACCAGGGCGCGCTGCGGCTCGACGACACGGTCGGCTCGTTCGTCCCCGCGCTCGTCGAGGCGGGTTCCCCGATCGCCGACGCCACCGTCCGCGAGCTCATGGAGATGGGTGCCGGGGTCGTCCGTGACGGCGCCGACGGTGACCACTGGGCGCTCGCGCGCCCCTTCCCGGACGCGCAGCAGCTCGTCGACCTCGTCGTCGCGGGCGGCGCGAAGGTCCCGGTCGGGTCGGCGTTCAACTACTCGAACCTCGGCTACGGGCTGCTCGGGCTCGTCATCGAGGCCGTGACGGGCACCCCGTACGCCGAGCACGTCCGCACCGCGATCACCGAGCCGCTCGGGCTCCGCCACACCGGTGCGGAGTTCGACCCCGCCCGCGAGGACGAGTTCGTCGTCGGCTACACCGGCCTCCACACGGCGCGCACCCGGCAGCCGGTCCCGCACGTGACGACCGGGGCGCTCGCCGCGGCGACCGGCTTCCACGGCACGGCCTCGGACCTGGTCCGCTACTTCTCGGCGCACGTGCCGGGTCGCGGGACGCTGCTCTCCGACCACGCCAAGCGCCTCGCGCAGCGGAAGGCGTGGAGTGCGCTCGACTCCGACCCGGCCGCCCGCGGCTACGGTGCCGGGTTCATCGTGGACCGGATCAACGGCCGGGAGGTCCGGGGCCACTCCGGCGGGTTCCCCGGACAGATCACGCAGTCCGTGTTCGACCCCGCGTCCTCACTGGTCGTGTCCGTCCTGACGAGCAGCGCCACCGGTCCGGCGACGATGCTGGCGTACGGCATCGTGCACCTGCTCGACGCGGCCGCCGACGAGCACGCGGCCGGTCCGGCGATCCCCGCCGACGTCGACGCCGCACGGTACACGGGGCGCTTCGCGACCTTCGAGGGGATCACCGACATCGCGAGGGTGGGTGACCGCCTGCTCGCGATCGACCCGACGCAGCCGGTGCCGACCGAGTCGCCGGTCCGGCTCGAGGTCGTCGACGCCGACACGCTCCGCATGGCATCCGGCAACCGGTTCGGGTCCGTCGACGAGGACATCGTGTACACCCGGGACGACTCCGGCGCGGTCGTGTCCGTCCGCGGGGACAGCGGCATGACGCAGCGGCCGTGGTCGGTGCCGGACGAGACGCCGGAGGTCGCGGCCGCCCTCGTGTGACGCCCTGCTGGCCGGGCCCGGCGGTGCTGGCCGGGCACGGTCCGCTCGGCCGATCCCGATCCCGATCCCGATCCCGATCCCGACCACGGTGCCGCGCGGCCCGGCCCTGCGCACCGGCGGCGTCAGCGCACGTCGGCGGTGTCCCAGAGTCGGCGGACGCCCGCGCCGACCGGGCGGACGAGCGGTGGGACGAACACGAGCGCAGCCGCGGCGAATCCGACGAACTCGCCGACCTGCGGCACGGTGAAGAGGGGCAGGAGTGCTCCCTGCGGCGGGATCCAGACGCGGAACAGCACGTTCATCACGGCCTCGGACAGCAGCCAGACGCCGGCTCCGACCGTGACGAACCAGCCCGCGGTGCGGCGCGACCCGGACGACCGCACCACGAGCACGACGCCGAACACCAGGAGCAGGACGCGCGCGAGGAGCAGCAGCACGGTCGCGACGGGGTGCAGCGCGGTGGGCAGCAGGACCCCGAGCGGGAGGGCGACGGCCGCCAGCCCGAAGCCGAGCGATGCACGGTCCCCGCGTCGGGCGGCGAGGACGGCAGTCACGGCTCCCGCCACCAGCCCGACGACGCCGAGCCCGACGACGCCCAGCCCCGACGACGTCGGCCACGCGGCCATCCGGTCCAGCCACCCGATGACGACCGTGACGGCCGGGACGAGCGCGGCCACCACGGCGGCCAGCGCGGACAGTCGTTCGTACCGGGTCTGGTCCACGGTTCCCCCTCGTGACGCGATGCAGTACCGGCACCTTACACATCACCGGACGACGAACGCGAGGACCACCGTGTCGGGGTGGGGACAACCCCACCCCTGGTCCGGGAGACGGCAGGATGGGACCGGGCCCTCGTCTCCGCGAGGCTCGATGCATGACCGACACCGACCGGCTCGACCTGGCCCGCACCGTCCCCCTGGACGAGGCGGTGGCCTCGCCCGACCACGCCGAGACCGTTCCGCTCCACGACGTGACGGCGACCGACCGGGACACCACACCCGGCCGGGACACCACCGCCGACCGGGACACGACGCCCGACCGCGACAGCGCCCCTGACCGACCGACACCGGAAGCCACCACCCCGATGCCCTCCCAGCCCGCCCCGAGCGACGGCACCCACCCGAGCTGGGACGCGACACCGCCCCTGTCCGCCGAGGGCAGCGCCACGCGGGGGCCGTCGAGCCCGGTCCGTGGCGGGGGCGGCGGCATGACGGCCGGTGCCTTCTACCGGGAGGCCTGGCGTCGGTCGCCGCGGGACTTCGGCTACATGGCACTCACGGCGGTGCTCCTCTGCACGCTGTACTTCGCGTTCCCCGCCGTCCTGGGCATCGGCGGGTTCGGCTCGCGGGACGTCCTCAACCCGTTCACGCTGCTGCTGTTCTTCGTCGCGCTGTTCGTCGCCCGGTGGCTGGGGCAGTTCGAGAAGCTCCGGATGAGCTGGGCGGACCCGCGACCGATCCGTCCGGTGGACTGGACACCCCGCTGGCAGCAGAACTGGTGGACCCGCACCGGGTCCGCGGTCGCGAATCCGCACTACTGGCTGTACCTGCTGCACGCGGTGGTCGTCTACCCGATGGCCGCGGTGGTCACCGTCGGTGCCGGGCTCCTCCTGGCGGTCGGGTTCCTCTGGCCGGTCGTCGCGGTCCTCGCCTACGTCGTCGCCGGGACGTACCTGGTCGACCCGAACGGGATCGGGTCGATCGCCGGGCTCGGCCCCCTCGCGCTGCTCTCGATGGCCGCGAGCGTCCTGCTGTTCCCGCTGTGGCTGCGCGGCTCCGTGCTCGCCCACTACTGGATCGACCACGGCCTGCTCGGCGGGTTCCGGGCCGAGGTGCTCGAGCAGCGCGTGGCGGGCCTCCAGGCGTCCCGCGCCGGTGCCGTCACCGCGGAGGGGCAGGCGCTCCGCCAGATCGAGCGCGACCTGCACGACGGCCCGCAGCAGCGACTCGTCCGACTCCGCATGGACTTGGCCTCGGCCGAGCGGTCGTTCGAGAAGGACCCGGAGCGCGCCAAGCAGCTCATCGCCGAGGCGTCGGGGCACGCCCAGGACGCGCTCGACGAACTCCGGGCGCTGTCCCGCGGGTTCGCGCCGCCTATCCTGCTCGACCGCGGGCTCGTCGCGGCCCTCGAAGCACTGTGCGCGCGGTCGCCGATCCCCGTCGGGCTCGACGTCCGTCTGCCGGACGGGCTCGAGCTCGCGTCCGAGATCCAGCGGAACGTGTACTTCACCGTGAGCGAGCTCCTGACGAACACGGCGAAGCACGCCGGCGCCTCCGCCGCGGGGGTCTACCTCGGGCTGCTCGTCGACGCGTCCGGTACCTGGTTCCTCACCGTCAGTGTCACCGACGACGGCCGCGGCGGTGCCAGCCCGCGCGAGGGGCACGGCATCCAGGGGCTGATGGGCCGGATGCGCGCCCTCGACGGGGAGCTGACGGTCTCCAGCCCCGCCGGCGGCCCGACCGAGGCGACCGCGCGGATCCCGCTCGGCGCGCTGAACGGCGTCCCCACGCACCGCGCGTGACCGGCGTCCGGTCGCCACTAGGCTGACCGCATGACCGACGGCCCGGATGCAGCGCGCATCCGGGCCGTCGTCGTCGACGACGCCGTCCTGCTGCGCGAGGGGCTGGCCCGCGTGCTCGACGAAGCCGGCATCGACGTCGTCGGGCAGTTCGGCGACCCGGCCTCGTTCCTGGCGGCGCTCCCCGCACTCGCGCCCGACGTCGTGGTCATGGACGTCCGGATGCCGCCGACGTTCACCGACGAGGGCGTCCGCGCCGCCGTCCAGGCCCGTCGGATCGCACCCCGGACCGGGATCCTGCTGCTCTCGCAGTACGTCGAGGCCACCTACGCCGAGGACGTCCTCGCCGCGGGCAGCTCGGGCGTGGGGTACCTGCTGAAGGACCGTGTGACCCGCCTCGACGAGATCGACGACGCCGTGCGCCGCGTGGCCTCCGGCGGCACCGTGCTCGACCCCGAGGTCGTCACGCAGCTCATGAGCCGCCGCCGCGACCCGCTCGCCGCCCTGACCCCGCGCGAGCGTGAGGTCCTCGGGCTGATGGCCGAGGGCCGCACGAACGCCGCCATCGCCCGCGCCCTGGTGATCGGGACCGGCGCGGTCGAGAAGCACGTCTCGAGCATCTTCGCCAAGCTCGCGCTCGAGGACACCGGCGAGGACCACCGCCGTGTCCTGGCCGTCCTGGCGTACCTCGGATGACCCGCGTCCCGGCACCACTGCTGGCGCTCGCCGCGATGGTGTCGGTCCAGATCGGGGCCGCGGTCGCGAAGACCCGCTTCGAGGAGGTCGGCTCGCTCGGCGCGGTCATGCTCCGCCTGGTCATCGGTGCGCTCGTCCTGGCGCTGCTCGTCCGCCCGCGGGTGCGGCACTGGACCCGCGTGCAGTGGCGAGGCGCCGTCGTGCTCGGCCTCGCCCTCGGCGGCATGAACGTCTTCATCTACCTCGCGTTCGCGACGATCCCGATCGGCGTCGCCGTGACGATCGAGTTCCTCGGTCCGCTGGCACTGTCCCTCGTGCACACCCGCCGGTGGCGTGATGCCGTCTGGGCCGCCCTGGCGCTCGCCGGCGTGGTGCTGCTCGGCGTCGGGCCGTCCGCGGTGGGTGACCTCGGGGGAGTCGCCGCGGCGGTGCTCGCAGCCGGGTGCTGGGCCGCCTACATCGTCATGAACCGACGCGTCGGTGCGGCGATCCCGGGCATCGACGGCCTGAGCGTCTCGATGCTCGTCGCGATGGTCGTCGCACTGCCGTTCGGGCTCCGGCCCGCGGCCGAGGGCGTCGTCGCGGACCCGGTGCTCCTGCTGGTCTTCGGCGCCGTGGCGGTCCTGTCGAGCGTGTTGCCCTACTCGCTCGAGATGACGGCCCTCCGGCGCATGCCGACCCGGGTGTTCGGCGTGCTGCAGAGTCTCGGGCCGGCACTCGCGGCGCTCGCCGGGCTCGTCGTCCTCCGCGAGGCGCTGTCTCCCGTCGAGGTCGTCGCCCTCGCGTGTGTCACGGCGGCGAGCGCCGGGGTGACGCTCACGGCGCGCCGCAGCGCGGCGCCGCTCTGACCGACGGCGGACACGACCACCGTCGGGGGTGTGCGGGACGTGAGGTGGGCCTCCCGGCCGGCCGGGAGGCCCGTGCCACGTCGGCGACGCGACCGTCATCGGTCGCGCACCACGATCCGTCTACTCGCCGCGGAGGAAGTCCGCGTACGTGGGTTCCGCCTGCACGTCCGACAAGAGCGACGGGTCGTTGACCCGTTGGTCGACGTAGGCCTCGATGACCTCGGGTGGGGTGAGCAGGTGGGCGACCCAGGACGGCACCTCGGTCTTCTTCATGGTGCCTCCTTCCGATCTCCGGTCCGGACGGATGTCTCGAATCTCGAGCATCTTCGCGAACCGGTGTGTCGGGAACGATCCTCGCGCTCGTCCGCGAAGTCAACGCAGTGCGTCATACGGACTCCGCTGAGCGCTGTCGCACCGGTCGGGGATCAGAACGCGCCCCGTTCGTCGGTGCGTGCCCGGTCCGTGGGTCGGTGGCTCGGAGGGTCCGGTGCTTGACGGCCGAACGCCAGATCCAGGCGTCGGCCTGCTGCCCGAACTGCGCCCATTCGACGAGCACCGCGTCGCGCGTCCAGCTGCGGGCGAACGCCTTGACCCGGACGTGGAACGTCGGGAACTGCACCCATGCCCAGACCGGCATCGGGGTGACCGCGTGGCAAACGTCACCACCGCGTGCCTCCTCGGACAGGGAGAAGGCGCGCGGGCGTTCGACCTCCGGGTGTTCCGGGGGCTGCCACCGGTTCTCGCGACGCCGTCCCACTCCCGTATTCGAACGTGTGTTCGAACACTCCGTCAAGTCGCGGACGCGCTCCGGCGTGTCCCGGGGATCGGCGCGGTGGCCATGTAGCACTCCGAGGGCTCCTCGTCCACCCCCATGACGCGGGCCGGTTCCGCTCGTAGCCTGGCGTGACTGGCCCAGACCCTGCCAGCCGCGTCGCGCACTCCCCGATCCGACTCCGGTCCGCCGTGGACACCGCGTCAGGAAGGCAACCATGCAGCACGTCACCGCCGCCCCCGGACTCCGCACCGGAACGTCGACCCGATCGCAGCACCTCCTGCAGCGTCCCGTTCGTCTCCACCTCCACTGTGTCGCTCCCGCACTCACCTCAGCGGCGCTCAGTCAGGACCTCGGCGGGTCGTGGGCGCCAGGGGCCGACAAATGGGGCCTCCCGACGATCGGTGAGTGGGCGTAGCCGTGGGCGAGAACGCGATCAGTGCCCGGTTCACCGGGGCGCAGTGGTTGTTGTCGGTCGGCCGGACCCCGTTGCTCCGCGTCGACACGCGTGCGGAAGCCGAAGCCTCCGGGCGCCAGCTCGCCACCGTCCTCGGCCTGCGCTTCGAGACGCCCTGCGTCATCGGCTGACGGCCTGCGGAGGAACGGCTCACGCGTCCAGGTCAGCTGCCGAGGCGATTCGCACCCGACCGGACAGCCCCTGTAGCGCGGCGTGCCATGCCCACGCTGCAGCGACGAACACGGCAGAGGTGACGACCCACAGCGTCCACGGGACGGGTGAGTCGAGCAGGCCGAGCGTCAGCGGGAACAGTGCCATGCCGACCGAGCCCGCGGTCTGGAAGACACCGATGGCTCGCCCGCGGATGCGCGGGTGTGGGGCTTCCGCCATGACCGCGTTCGCGGCCGGGAGGTACACCATGTCGGCCACCGCGAGCAGGACCGCGACCAGGACGACGTACGTCCACGCCGCCGCGCCGTGCAGGGCGGGGAGGAAGACGAGGGGTACGGCGGTGAGCGCTGTGAGGACCGCTCCGAAGGCGATCAACCGGCCACGGTGCAGCCCGGCGACTCGTTCCGTCACCGTCGTCTGCAGGAGGGCGCACAGGCCGGTCGCGATGGCGAACTGGACGGGCGCGACCGCGGGCGGCATGTCCCATCGCTGGACGAACAGGACGCTGAGCGCGACGTTCGGGAGGACCATGGCCGGCCCGATGAGGAACTGACCGAGCGTGATGAGACGCATCGACCGGTCCGCAGCGAACTCGCGCAACGACCCGGTCCGGCCACCGCGTCCGATCGCCTCCGTCGCAGCGGTGAACCGTCGACCGGTGCGTTGCGACGCGAACACGACCGCCGCGGCGACGCTCGTCACCACGTTGGCGAGGACCAACCAACGGAGCCCGCCCGGGCCGTGCGCCAGTGTGACGGCGGCGATGATCGCGCCGGTACCGAGGGCCGCGGCCTTCGTCGCCTCGAGGAACGCGAACCACCGTTCGAACGGGCGCCCGTCGGCGAGGTCGTGGACGTACGCCGTCCATGACGTCCAGTACAATCGCTCGGACGCGTTGACGAGGAAGATCGCGGCGAAGATCATCACCGGGTCATGGGCGATCAGGTAGAGCGCGAACCCCGCCGCGGACATCAGGTTGTTGAGGATCATCGATGCCTTCGCACCGAACCGGTCGGTGAGGGCGCCACCGATCAGTCCGATGGGCAGGGCGATGAGCGAGCCGACGGTGGAGAGGACGCCGATCGCGGCCAGCGGCACATCGGTGGTGAGCGTGAAGTAGACGATCGTCAGCGGGAGGGTGAGTCCGGCACCGATGGTGTCGGTGAGGACCGCGAACGTGACGAAGCGGTGCTCACGGAGGGTCGACAGAGAAGCCCGTGTCCGGGCGAGAGCGAACAGCATACGGAGTGGTCCCAGGGGTCATCGCGGAGCCGACATGCGGCCGCGCGGGCATGCAGGAGGACGTGAGCGGGGAACTCACATGGAGGAGTGGCCGTCGCTGGTGCGTCGGCTCAGTGCTGCGTTGCCATGACTCCGGGAGGTATCGGCCGTGGCCCGCTGCGTGCAGGGGCCGGCTTGACGGGGACCAGTGCCCGTGCGACTCGGAACGGCATGCGCCGTGTTCCTTCCCCGCATCGGACCAGTAGCCGGAACGCTACCGGCTCATCTGCGGGAGCGCCACTGCCCGACGGTGGACCCGGCTGCTCGACGGTCTGCTCAGTTGCAGCGCGGCCGTATGGACGGTCGTCCGGACACTCATCGCTCCTCGCCGGTGATGCGTGACCAGATCCCGAGGTCGACGCGGCCCGCGTCGGTGAAGCCCGCGTTCCGCGCGATGCCCTCGAAGGAGAACCCCGCGCGTTCTGCGACTGCCGCCGACGGCCGGTTCTCCGTCGCGATCCGCAACTCGATCCGCTCGAAGGACTGTCCCACCAACAGCCATGACGAGAGTGCTGCAACCGCCCGGGACGCATGTCCCCGTCCCCGGTGGTCGGGACTCAACCAGTAACCGATCTCAGCTGTCCGGGACCGCCAGTCGACGCGCTTCACGTCGATGCAGCCCGCCATGGCCCCGTCGACACGGATGCAGCGCACCAGCCCGGCACCGCTCGCACGGATCGACTCACTCACTCCCGTGCTCCACTCCGCGGCGAGTTCGACCGGGTAGGGACGGGGGAGCGGCAACCAGCGTCGGATGTCGCTGTCGTCGACAGCGGCGGCGATGGCGGGCGCGTCCAGAGTGGTGAACGCGGTCAGCCGTGAGCCGTCGCCGAGCTCGATGACCACGTCCGGGAGAACCTGCACGGAGCACAGTCTCGCTGATGTCCCCGGAGTCGTGTGGTCATCGAGCGCTGAGCGACCGCGAGCCGCGGCGCACGTCGAGTCTCCAGGTCACGAAGGGCCTCCCGGCGACACCGGCCCGGGTGCGGGTCGTCGGTCGCCACAGCAGTCTCGCCACCCCGACCGTGGCGACGAGGGCGGGGTCGGAGGTCGACGCCGTGCAGGCGGCGGACGTCGCGCCGGCACAGCACCTACCCTGGACTGGTGCTCTCCCGACGTGACGCCGCCATCCGGCTCGACATCCCCCTCGAGATGGCGACCCACCACGGGATCCCGTCCCGCCTCAGCGAGGCCGAACTCACCGCGATCGAGCAGGACCCGCCCGCGTGGCTCGTGCAGTCGCGGGCGAACCGCACCGGCAAGAAGGTGTGGGTGCACCTGGAGTGCGTCGTGTGCGGGTACGCGGAAGAGGCCCGGCCGAAGAAGTGGTGGCCGGACTGGGACCACCTGATGTGCGACTACCACGCGCCGTACCAGGCGCCGGAAGCCCCGGCGGGCTTCACGCGGCGCGAGGTCGAGGGTATCGGCAGCCGCTTCGTCGCCCTCGTCGACGAGCGGTCGTAGTCCGCGTCGTCAGTCGGCGTCGTCAGTCGGCGACGCGGGCCGTGGACTCGCGCACGCTCAGCGTCAACTCCGGCCCCGGCCGTGACGGCAGCGGAGCGTCGGCCTCGATCTGCTCGCGGAGCAGGACCGCCGCCCGCTGGCCGAGTTCGACGGTGTCACGCGTCAGCGAGGTGATCGCGGGGCGGACGAGCCGGATCATCGCGGAGTCGTCGAACGACACGATGGACACGTCCTGCGGCACGCGGACGCCCATCTCGCTCGCGACGCCGAGTCCCGCGACGGCGAGCACGTCGTTGTCGAACACGATCGCGGTGGGGCGCCGGGCGCCGGACAGCAGGCGTCGGGTGGCTGCGGACCCGGCCTCGGCGGAGTAGTCGGTGGGGATGGACTCCGTGCGGTCGTCCTCGGTGGCGTCCGGCAACGTACCCGCGAACGCCCGGACGCGTTCGATGCGCAGTGCGGTGTGCTCGAACTCCGGCGGCCCGGACACGTGGGCGATGCGGCGGTGCCCGAGTGCGCGGAGGTACCGGAGGACGGTGTCGGTCGCGTCCGAGTCGTCGATCCAGACGCTCGGGGCCGACCCGGCGGGGGTGGGGTGCGAGCCGACGACGACGGACGGCATCCCGAGCTGGGCGAGCAGACGGAGGCGGTCGTCGTCCCGGCGCGGGTCGATCACGATGACGCCGTCGACCCGGTGCCCGCGCCACCAGTCGCGGTAGGTCTCGAGTTCCTCGTCGGCATCACGGGCGACGAGCAGGGTCATGCCGATGTGGGTGCCGGTCAGGCCGAGCTGGATCCCCGAGATGAGGTCGCCGAAGAACGACTCGGTGCCGAGCGTGCGCGCCGGGCGGTTCAGCACGAAGCCGATCGACCCGGCCTTCGCGCCCCCGAGGGCCCGGGCCGCGGTGTGCGGCTGCCAGTCGAGTTCGCGCGCCGCCTGTCGCACTCGTTCTCGTGTCGCCTCGGACACGCCGGGGCGCCCGTTGAGGGCGAAGGAGACGGCGCTGATCGACACGCCCGCCCGCGCTGCGATGTCGGCGATCGTCGTCCGCCGTCCTGTGGCCACGGGCTTGACTATAGCGCTTTAGTCAGGCATCGTCGCCGTCACGCAGCGGTTCGGCGCAGAAGGCTGAACCGGTTCAGTAGCTCGACGAAGGAGTCAGCAACGATGAGAACCACCCCACGCACGACGTCGGGCCGAGTGGCCGCGATCCTCGCCGGCGCTGCCGCCGCAGCGCTCGTCCTCACCGGTTGCTCGAGCGGCAGCGGGGCGGCCACCGGTGGAGGTGGCGACGGAGATGTCAGCGGGTCGATCACCCTGCAGACCTGGGCACTCACGCCGACGTACACGGACTACCTCAACGGCGTCGTGGAGGCGTTCGAGAAGAAGTACCCCGACGCGGAGGTCAAGCTCGTCGACCAGCCCGGCGACGGCTACGCCGAGAAGGTGCTCAGCCAGGCGTCGTCGAACTCCCTGCCCGACGTCGTCAACCTGCCGCCGGACATCGCCCTGCCCCTCGCGAAGCGCGGGTTCCTGCAGGACGTCGCGAAGGACGACTCCACGCTCGGGAAGACCTACGTCGAGGGCGCACTCGCGGCCTACCGGTACAAGGGCGTCGACGGCACGTTCGGGTACCCCTGGTACCTCAACACCGACATCGACTACTGGAACAAGACGATGTTCGAGCAGTGCGGCCTCGACCCGGAGAACCCGCCGACGACCACGGACGAGCTCTTCGACCAGGCCGCGACCATGCACGAGCAGTGCCCGGACGACTACCTCATGAGCCGCAAGCCCGGCCTGTCCGACTTCTCGCTGGCCGGCGTGAAGATCCTCAACGCGGACGGCACGAAGTTCACGTTCGCGGACTCCTCGAAGGCCGCCGACCTGATCAGCAAATACGCGAAGGCCTACCAGGACGGGCTCATGCCGTCGTCGGTCCTCAACACCGACTACCTCGGCAACTCCACCCTGTTCACGCAGGGCAAGGTCGCCTGGACCACCGGTGGTGCGACCGCGATCAGCGACTTCGAGAAGAACAACCCGTCGCTCAAGGGCAAGATCATCGTCTCGCCGGCGCTGGACAACCCGCCGCTGTACGTGCAGGGCCTCAGCGTCTCGGCGAAGAGCAAGCACCTCGCCACCGCCGAAGCGCTCGCCGCGTTCATGACGAACGCCGAGAACCAGGAGGAGTTCGCCCACCTGGTGAACATCTTCCCGTCGACGAAGTCCTCGCAGTCCGACCCGTTCTTCTCGGAGGACGACGGCACCGTGCACGCGAAGGCCCGCGTCCTCGCGAACGACGCCCTGAAGACCGCGAAGAACCTCAACCCGGTCGAGGCGAACTCGGCGATGACGGACTTCCTCGACCAGCAGATCGCGCTGGCGATGAAGGGCGGGACGACGCCCGAGAAGGCGTTGCAGACCGCCCAGACCAAGATGAACACCCTGCTCGCCAACGGCTGATCCGGCCCGGTACCCGAAGGAAGAGGGAGGATCGTCATGCGTGCGAACCGCTGGTTCACGCCCTGGCTGCTGGTGCTGCCCGCACTGGTCTGGCTGCTCGCGTTCAGTCTCTGGCCGTCGATCAACACCGTGCGGCTGTCGTTCACGAACGCCAGCCCGCTCGGTGGGGTCAGTGCATGGGTGGGGACGGCGAACTTCCGGACCCTGCTCGCGGACCCGCAGGTGTGGGAGGCGCTGCTCAACAGCGTCATCTACATGGTGGTGTGCCTGCCGCTGCTGACGGTCCTCCCGCTCCTCATGGCCGTGCTCGTGCAGCACAAGATGCCCGGGATCGCGTTCTTCCGGACCGCGTACTACACGCCGGTGATCGCGAGCGCGGTCGTGGTCGGGCTCATCTGGAACTGGATCCTCGACGACCGCGGCGTCGTCAACGAGATGGCGCAGTCGCTCGGCGTCGTGCAGGGCGCGATCCCGTTCCTGTCCGACCGGTGGCTGCTGCTGTTCAGCGCGATCAGCCTGACCGTGTGGAAGGGCCTCGGCTACTACATGATCATCTTCCTGGCTGCCCTCGGGAACGTCGGCAAGGACCTGCACGAGGCCGCCGCTCTCGACGGCGCCGGGGCGGTGCGCCGGTTCTGGTCGGTCACGATGCCCGGCGTCCGCGGCACCATGACGCTCGTCGGCATCCTGGTGTGCGTCAGCGCCCTCCGGGTCTTCAGCGAGCTCTACATCCTGACGAACGGGACGGGTGGCCCCGGCGGCCAGGACAACTCCCTCGTCATGCTCATCCAGCAGTACGCCCGCGGCTTCACCGGCAACCTCGGCTACGCGTCCGCCCTGAGCCTCCTGCTCTTCGCCGTGACGTTGATCCCGATGCTCGCCCTCGCCCGGATGAACAGCAAGGCGGACAAGTGACGAACACCACCAGCACCAGCGAACCGGTCATCGGCGGCAACGCCGGCGTGGCCGCACCGACACCGGACGTGACCGGCGCGACGGACGTGGGCCGGGCCTCCCGGCAGTCCCAGCCTGGCGGACGCAAGCGCCGTCGCGCGGTGTGGGGCGTCATGTCCACCCGCGAGAAGGTGCTCCGCTACGTCCTGCTCGTCGTGGTGCTGTTCATCACGATCGGTCCGTTCCTCTGGCAGCTCTCGACCTCGCTCAAGGGCACCGGCGAGGACATCTACACCGCGAACCCGTCGTTCATCCCCGCGCAGCCGACGTTCGGCAACTACCTCCGCGTGGGCGACGCCATCCCGGTCTTCGGGTACATCGGGAACTCGCTCATCGTCGCCGCGATCGACGTCATCGGGAACATCGTGTTCGCAACGCTCGCCGGGTTCGCGATCGCCCGCCTGCAGTGGAAGGGCCGCAAGGTCGTCCTCGGCCTGTTCCTCGCCACCCTCGTGCTGCCCGGCGAGGCGACGATCATCTCCCAGTTCGTCACGGTCAAGGACCTCGGCCTCGCCGACTCCCTGGTCGGCGTCGCCCTGCCCGGCATGATCGCCGCGCTCAACGTGCTGCTCATGTACAACGCCTTCCGCCAGGTGCCCGAGGAGATCGACCAGGCGGCCGTGATGGACGGCGCCAACGCGATGCAGCGCCTCCGCTACATCTCGCTGCCCGCCGTGCAGGGGACGATCGCCGTGATCGCGATCTTCTCGTTCATCGGTGCGTGGGACGACTTCCTCTGGCCGCTCATCGTGCTGCAGTCCCCGGACAAGCTCACCCTGACGGTCGGGCTGCAGTACCTGCAGGGCACCTTCGCCACCGACCAGCGGATGATCGCTGCCGGGACGATGATCGCGTTCATCCCGATCGCCGTGATCTTCGCCGTCCTGCAGCGCTTCTTCTTCAAGGGCGTGGAAGAGGGCGGGGTGAAGGGCTGATGCGCTTCGGCGTCAACCACACACCGTCGAACGGCTGGTTCCACTCCTGGCTCGACTTCTCGCCGTCGGACACCGCACGGGACCTCGAGGCGATCGCCGGGCTCGGCGCCGACCACGTCCGGGTCTTCCCGCTCTGGCCGGTCGTGCAGCCGAACCGGACGCTCATCCGGCAACGGGCGCTCGACGACGTGGCGACCGTGGTGGACATCGCCGGCTCGTTCGGACTCGACGTCACGGTCGACGCGCTGCAGGGGCACCTGTCGAGCTTCGACTTCCTGCCGTCGTGGCTCGACTCGTGGCACCGCCGGAACATGTTCACCGACCCCGACGTCGTCGCCTCGACCGCCGCGTACATCCGGGCACTCGCCGCCGCCGTCGGGGACCGGCCGAACCTGCTCGGCGTCACGGTCGGCAACGAGGTCAACCAGTTCGCGCACGCCCCGCACCCGTCGCCGTTCGCGACGACGCCCGAGCAGGGGCACGCGTGGGCGGCGGCGATGGTCGCCGCGGCGCGCGAGGGGCTCGCCGGTCCGGCGGTTCAACCCGGCTCCGGCACCCGGCCCGCCCCCGCCACGGGGGAGCGTCCGGCCCCCCTCGTGACCCTCGCACAGTACGACGCGGCCTGGTACGACGACGCGCAGCCGTTCGGCCCGGAGCACGCGGCCGACCACGGGGACGCGACCATCACGCACTCGTGGGTCTTCAACGGGTCGGCACGCCTGCACGGTGCCCTCGGCCCGGGGTCGGTCCGACACGGCGAGTACCTGCTGCAGCTCGCGGCCGCGTGGAACACCCGCGCGGACCGGCCGAACTGGTTGCAGGAGGTCGGCGCACCGACCAACGTGGTGGACGTGGCCGACGCCCCGACGTTCACCGAGCAGACCATCCGGCACGCCCTCGACGTGCAGGGGCTGTTCGGCATCACGTGGTGGTGTTCGCACGACGTGTCCCGCTCGCTCGCCGACTTCCCGGAGCTCGAGTACGACCTCGGCCTGCTCACGAACGACGGCCGCGTGAAGCCGACCGGGGAGCGGTTCCGTGAGATGGCCCTGGCGTTCGGTGACGGCCGGTACCAGGCCCCGACCCCGCCGACGACCGCGCTCGTGCTCGACGACGTCGCCCCGGACGGGACGCCGCTCGGTGGGACCCGAGCCGACTCGGCGCCGGGCGGCCGGTTCGCCGCGGCCTGGCTCGCGATCGCCGAGCGGGACGGCCGCGGCCCGCAGGTCGTGCTGCGCTCCCGCCTCGGTGATCCCGCGCTCCTGGCCGCGCGCGGGATCACCACCTGCGTCGACGTCCCGAACGACACCGCGTCCGCCACCGTGTCCGTCGCACACCCCGCGACGATGCCCTGACCCCGACCAGCAGACCAGCACGACCAGCACGACCAGCACCACGCCCCACGCCCCGACGACCCGGACGGACACCGCCGTCCCGGAGGACCCATGCACGACGACATCCCGCTCACCATCGGCCGCGCACGCCGTGTCCTCGACGAGCGCATCCTGCCCGAGGTGCACGCCACCGCCGTCCCGCTCGACACCGCCTGGCACGAGCTGCCCGGTGAGCCGATCGCCCCCGCGGAGGGCCTGACGCTCGACTTCGAACCGTACGAGGTCGGCACTCCGTGGGGTGCCGCGTGGGGGACCACCTGGTTCCGCCTGTCGGGCACCGTCCCCGCGGAGTGGGCCGGCCAGCGGGTCGAGGCGCTCGTCGACCTCGGCTTCGACAAGAACATGCCCGGCTTCCAGTGCGAGGGGCTCGTCTACCTGTCCGACGGCACCCCGGTGAAGTCGCTCAACCCCCGCAACCAGTGGGTGCTCATCACGGAAGCAGCCGTCGGCGGCGAGACCGTCGAGTTCTTCGTCGAGGCAGCGTCCAACCCGGTGCTGCTCGACTACCACCCCTTCCTCGTCACGCAGGAGGGCGACATCCGGACGTCGTCCCCGAAGCGGCTGTACACGAGCCGCCGGATGGACCTCGCCGTGTTCGCCGCCGAGGTGCACGAGCTCGCGCTCGACATCGACGTCCTGCTCGAACTGCAGGAGGAGCTGCCGCAGGGCCCCCGGCGCATGCGGATCCTCCAGGCGCTCGACGACGCCCTCGACGCCCTCGACCTGCAGCACATCCCGGAGACCGCCCCCGACGCCCGTGCGGCGCTCGCCGAGGTGCTCGCCGCACCCGCCGAGGCCTCCGCGCACCGGATCTCCGCCGTCGGCCACGCCCACATCGACTCCGCCTGGCTCTGGCCGGTGCGCGAGACGATCCGTAAGGTCGCCCGCACCACGTCGAGCATGACCGAGCTCATCGGCCAGACGGACGACTTCCTCTACGGCATGTCCAGCGCCCAGCAGTACGCCTGGATCAAGGAGCACCGGCCCGAGGTCTACGCGAAGGTCAAGGACGCCGTCGCCGCCGGCCGGTTCCTGCCCCTCGGCGGGATGTGGGTCGAGTCCGACACGGTGATGCCGACGGGCGAGAGCATCGTCCGGCAGTTCTCCCAGGGCCAGCGGTTCTTCGAGCGCGAGTTCGGCATCCGACCGAAGGGCGTCTGGCTGCCGGACAGCTTCGGCTACTCGCCGGCCCTGCCGCAGCTGATGCGTCGCGCGGGCTTCGAGTGGTTCTTCACGCAGAAGATCTCGTGGAACCAGGTGAACAAGTTCCCGCACCACACGTTCCTGTGGGAGGGCATCGACGGGTCGCGGGTGTTCTCGCACTTCCCGTCGATGGACACGTACAACTCGCGGCTGTCCGGCTCCGAGGTCGCGAAGGCCGCCCGGCAGTTCCGGGAGAACCGGCTCGCCTCCGGGTCGATCGCGCCGGTCGGCTGGGGTGACGGCGGCGGCGGCACCACCCGCGAGATGACCGGCACGGCGGCACGTCTGGCGGACCTCGAGGGCAGCGCCCGCGTCACGTGGGAGCACCCGGACGCGTTCTTCGACCGGGCCAAGAGCGAGCTGGAGAACCCGCCCGTGTGGGTCGGCGAGCTCTACCTCGAGCTGCACCGCGCCACGCTGACGAGCCAGCACCAGACGAAGCAGGGCAACCGGCGGAGCGAGCACCTGCTCGTCGAGGCCGAGCTGTGGTGCGCCACGGCCGCTGCCCGCACCGACTTCGCCTACCCGTACGACGAGCTCGACGCGCTCTGGCAGCAGGTCCTCCTCCAGCAGTTCCACGACATCCTGCCGGGCACCTCGATCGCGTGGGTGCACCGTGAGGCCGTCGAGCGGTACGCGGAGATCGCGGCCCGCCTGGAGGCCCTCATCGCCGCCGCCCTGTCGGCGCTCGCCGGTGAGGGGGACGCGACGGTCGTCGTCAACCCGGCCCCGAGCCTCCACGGCGGCGCCCTGGCGCAGAGCGCGATCCTGACGACCGACCTGGAGGCGACCACCCCGGTCCGCCTCGAGGAGGCCGACGGCGGCTTCGTGCTCACGAACGACCTGGTCCGCGTCGTCGTCGACGGCCGCGGACTCGTCACGAGCGCCGTCGACCTGGCCACCGGTCGCGACGCGATCGCACCGGGCCAGGTCGCGAACCTGCTCCAGCTGCACCAGGACTTCCCGAACATGTGGGACGCGTGGGACGTCGACCGGTACTACCGGAACCGCGTCGACGACCTGGTCGACGTGACCGCCCTGCGCGGCTCGGTCGACGAGGACGGGACCGCCCGCGTCTCGGTGTCGCGCTCGTTCAGCGAGTCGACGCTCACGCAGGAGATCACGCTCGCGCCCGGCACCCGGACGCTCGAGTTCGACCAGGTCACGGACTGGCACGAGACCGAGAAGTTCCTCAAGGTCGCGTTCCCGCTGGACGTCCGTGCCGAGCACACCATCGCGGAGACCCAGTTCGGCGCGCAGAAGCGGGTGACACACACGAACACCTCGTGGGAAGCCGCGAAGTTCGAGACGTCCATGCACCGGTACGTGCTCGTCGAGGAGCCCGGGTTCGGCGTGGCGCTCGTCAACGACTCGATCCACGGGTTCGACGTCACGCGCGACGCGGTCGACGGGCACGTCACGACGACGGTCCGGCTCTCGCTGCTCCGCGCACCGCGGTTCCCCGACCCTGAGACGGACCAGGGCGTGCAGACGCACCGGTACGGCCTGGTGATCGGGACCGACGTCGTCGGGGCGACCGCTGCGGGCACGGTCATGAACACGTCCGTCCGACGGATCGCCGGCGCGCACGGCTTCGACTCGCTCGTCCAGGCCTCCGGTGACGTCGTGGTCTCGGCCGTCAAGCTCGCCGACGACCGCATGGGTGACCTGGTCGTCCGCGTGTACGAGCCGGCGGGCCGACGCGGGACCGGGGGTCTGGCGGTCGACGGGCCGTTCGGCGAGCCGGTCGAGGTCACGCTGCTCGAGGAGACGGACCCGGCGCTGCCCGGCGTCGCCGCGGTCACCGACGGGGTGGCGGCCTTCGCGGTCGACGCCTTCGAGGTCCGCACCTTCCGCTTCCCGCGCACGAGCGAGGAGCGCTGACGGCGGCCCACTGAGACCCCCGCCGCCGGGACTTCGGGTGTCCCGGCGGCGGGTCCCACGGCCGGACCGGTCGTGGACCGCGGCGGCACCTCGTCGCCGCGGACACCACTCGAAGAGGAGTGTCATGCAGAAGACCATGAAGATCGGGATCGTGGCGGCGTTGGTCGCGATGGTGGCGGCGCCGATGGTGCCCGCCGCCGCGTCGGCGGCTCCCGGCGGGCCGGCAGCGGCATCGCAGGGCCACGGGCACGGCCACGGACACGGCCACGGCCACGGCCACGGCCACGGCCGCCCGGGGCACACCGCCCCGACGAAGTCCGGGCCGACGAGCATCGCCTACGTCGAGGTGAACAACGACGAGCTCCGGAACGTCGGCCGGTACACGCTCGAGAACGGCGCCAACGCGTTCGACGTGGCGATCATCTTCGCGGCGAACATCAACCGTGACGCGGACGGCGACGCGGTCCTGTACGCCAACGAGAACGTGCAGCGCACGCTCGACCAGGCGGCGACCCAGATCCGCCCGCTGCAGGCCAAGGGCATCAAGGTCACGCTCTCGGTGCTCGGCAACCACCAGGGCACGGGCCTGGCCAACTTCACGTCGAAGGCGGACGCGCGGGACTTCGCGGCGCAGGTGTCGGCGACCGTCGAGAAGTACGGGCTGGACGGCGTCGACCTCGACGACGAGTACTCGGACTACGGCGTGGACGGCACCCCGCAGCCGAACGACCAGTCGATCGGCTGGCTCATCTCGGCGCTCCGAGCGGACATGCCCGGCAAGATCATCTCGTTCTACGACATCGGCCCGTCGTCGACGTCGCTGCAGCACGAGAAGCCGTCGATCGGCAAGAAGCTCGACTACGCCTGGAACCCCTACTACGGCACCTACACGGCGCCGAGCATCCCCGGCGTGCCGAAGTCGAAGCTCTCGGCCGCGGCGGTCGACATCCAGAACACCCCGGTGGACCTGGCCGTCACGCTCGCCGAGCGCACCAAGGCAGACGGGTACGGCGTCTTCATGACGTACAACCTGCCGGACGGAGACGTCAGCCCCTACGTGTCGCAGTTCACGCAAGTGCTCTACGGTCAGTCCGCCGTCTACAAGTAGGGGAACGACCGATCCATGAGTGACGAGCGCCGTGGCAGCCCGACCACCGACAGCCCGACGAGCACCGGTCCCGTGACCGCGGTCGCGGCCCGGAACGGAGTCGGGTTCGTCTCCCGGCAGGCGACCCTGATCGAACAGACCGACCCGAGGGGGACCGTGCAGGTCGTCCCCGGGTTCGCCGGACGGGAGGTCGGGCTCACCGACGTCCTGACCTGGGTCTGGTTCCCGGAGCGGTCGCTGCCCGAGGGGCAGACCGAACCGGGGGTCTCGGACCTCGACCGGTTCTGGGCCGCCACGGCGTTCGCACTCGACGTCGTCTTCACCGACCGCACCCGGCTCAGTGACGGCGTCGGTGACGCTCTCGCCCGCGACCAGTACGGGGACGCCGTCACACCCGAGGCGCAGGACGACGCCCGCAAGCAGTGGGTCGACCAGTGGAACCGGCGGACCGTCGACCTGTCGGCGGTCGCCGGCAAGGTGGTGGACCGCCTGGAGGCCCGACTCGGCCGCGCAGACGGGCCCGCGTCCGCTGACGGGCCGGATCCGGCGGTGGACAGGGCGGTCCGGGCCGACGCCGGGCCGGCCGCAGACGCGGCGTCGGCCGCAACCGTCCGCACCGTGCGCGGTTGGCTCGACGACGTCCGGATCGAGCCGGCCGGCCCCGGGACCGGTGCCGTGCCTCCCGGCGGTCGCCCGCTCGACTCCGTCCGCACCACCCGGGGCACGCACTCGTCGGGCACGTTCTCGCGCGGGAACAACGCCCCGCTCGTCGGACTCCCGCACGGCGGGGTGTTCGGCCTGCCGATGACGAACGCGTCCGACAGCCGGTGGCCGTACGCCTACCAGGAGCACAACCGCCCGAGCGACAACCGCCCGGCGATCCAGGCGTTCGCGACGAGCCACCTGCCCTCGCCGTGGATGGCCGACCGCGGGGTGTTCCAGGTCATGCCCTCCCCGCTCGCCGAGCCCGACGTCGACCGGACCGCCCGCGCGCTCGGGTTCGACCACGTCGACGAGCTCGACGGACCACACCGGTACCGGGTCGGCCTCGACGAGGGCGTCACCGCGGAGATGACCGCGGGGGAGTTCGCCCTGGCCTGGCGGTTCACCGGTGTCCGCAGCGTCGTGCTCGACCATCACGGGGTGCTCCGCTCGTGTTCGGTCCGGCTCGAGGACGGTGCGGTGGTCGTCGACGCCCTGCTCGACGACCGCCCCGAGACCCCGCCGCACCACGTCCACGTCCGGATCATCAACGCGGTCGCCGAGCACACCACCGTCGTCGACGGGGAGCTCCGCGGGTGGGTCGAGGTCACCGGGGACACCGACGTGCTGCTCGGCATCTCCACCGTCTCCGCCGAGGACGCCGTCGCGAACCTGCGTGCAGCGGGCGACTTCACCGCGATGCGCGAGCAGGCCGAGGACCGGTGGGTCGCCGAACTCGACGTGCTCCAGGTCGAGGGCGCCACCGACGACCAGCTCGTCTCGCTGTACTCCGGGCTGTACCGGGCGTTCCTCTACCCGACGCGCGCGGGGGAGACCGCTCTGGACGGGACACCGCGCCACCGTTCCCCGTACGGCGACGTCCTGTCCGAGCCGATCCGGGACGAGCCCGGACCCGAGGTCGTCGACGGGCCGCTCACCACGACGAACGGGTTCTGGGACACCTACCGCACCGCGTGGCCGCTGCTCGCGCTCCTCACCCCGGACACGGCGGCCGACCTCGCCGAGGGCGTCGTCGGACACTTCACCGACGGCGGCTGGACCCCGCGCTGGAGTGCCCCCGGCGCCGAGGACGTCATGACCGGCACCACGAGCGACACGGTCTTCGCCGACCTCGTGGCCAAGGGCGTCGACGGGTTCGACGTCGAGCAGGCCTACCGGTCGGCGGTGCGGAACGCGACCGTCCCCGCGCGCGACCGACGGGTCGGACGGAAGGGGAGCCTCCCGGGCCTGTTCCGCGGGTACGTCGACACGGCGACCGGCGAGGGAATGTCGTGGACGCTCGACGCGGCCATCAACGACTGGGGTGTCGCCGTCCTGGCGCGGGTGATGGCGGAGCGTGCCGCGGCTGCCGGAGACGCGGCCGGAGAAGCACGGTACCGGGCCGAGCACGAGTGGTTCGCCCGTCGGTCCCTGCAGTACCGGAACGTCTTTGACCGGGAGCGCGGGTTCTTCATCGGCCGGACACCGGACGGTTCGTGGCGGGACGACTCCGACCCCGACGGCGGCTTCGACCCCGACGTGTGGGGGAGCGACTACACCGAGACGAACGCGTGGGGCACGATGTTCACCGCGCCGCACGACGGTGCCGGGGTGGTCGACCTGCACGGCGGGCCGGCCGGCTTCGATGCCGCGTTCGCCCGCTTCTCGGCGCGACCGGAGACCGGTGCCACCGACCGCTCCGGGTCGTACGGGTTCGCGATCCACGAGATGACCGAGGCCCGCGACATCCGCATGGGCATGCTCGGACTGTCGAACCAGCCCGCGCACCACATCCCGTTCTTCCCCAT
The DNA here is from genome assembly GCF_003224295.1 of Curtobacterium sp. MCPF17_046. Taxonomy (NCBI): domain Bacteria; kingdom Bacillati; phylum Actinomycetota; class Actinomycetes; order Micrococcales; family Microbacteriaceae; genus Curtobacterium; species Curtobacterium sp. MCPF17_046. The sequence continues at coordinate 69,113 of NZ_QKLB01000005.1, forward strand.
GTTCACCGGCCGGCACGACGACGCACACCGCATCGTCCGCGAGTGCCTCGACCGGCTGTTCGTCGGCTCCGACCTCGGCCAGGGGTACCCCGGTGACGAGGACAACGGCGAGATGAGCGCCTGGTACGTGTTCGCGACGATCGGGCTGTACCCGTTGGCGCCGTCGACCGGCACCTACGTGCTCGTGCCGCCGTCGGTCCGGCGGACGGTGCTGCGTCCGCCGGGGAGTGGTTCGCCCACCGTCATCGAGACCACCGGTACCGGCCGGTTCATCGGCGCCGTCACGGTCGACGACGAGCCGTGGGGGTCCATCAGCATCCCGCACGCGGTGGTGGTCGGGGCGTCGCGGATCGTCGTCGCGCTGTCGGAGACGCCGGTCGGGTGGGCTGCGGACACGCGCCCGACCTCGGCGTCCGAGCAGCACGGGTACCGGGACACCCCGGACGACGTCCTGCCGGTCGGGGCCTCACCGCTCACGGACGACACCGGGTTGACCCAGGTGGCACTCGCCGCGGGGGAGAGCGTCGTGGTGCCGGTCACGGTCGCGGCGGCATCGCTCGTCACGGTGACCGCGGCCGCGGCGGGGACGGCATCGTGGCGGATCGTGCTGCGGGACGCCGACGAGCGCGTGGTCCATCAGCTCGACGCGCAGGACGAGGAGTTCGTGTGGGCCGGGCAGACACGGGTGTTCCCGTTCGCCGGCGGGGTCAGCGCGGGGACGCTCTCGTTCGAGGCCGTGACGCCCGTCACGCTGACGCAGCTGCAGTGCATCGCAGCCGACGGGGGTCCGTCCTGACCGGGTGTTGACACGTCCTGGCTACGGGTATTAGCTTATGGCTAACACTCGTAGCCAGGAGGCGCTCATGCTCGAACACATCCAACTCGACGGCGGCACGATCGCGGTCGACGTCAGCGGCACCGGTCCGCTCGTCGTCCTCGCACACGGCATGGGTGACAGTCGCCACTCGTACCGGTTCCTCGTCCCGGAGCTCGTCGCTGCCGGCTACCGGGTCGCGAACGTCGACATCCGCGGCTGCGGGGACTCGAGCACCGGCTGGTCCGGCTACGAGCGCGCCGACATCGCCGCGGACCTCGTGGCCGTCGTGCGGCACCTCGGCGGCCCCGCCGTCATCGTCGGGCAGTCGATCAGCGGCGGTGCCGCGACCATCGCGGCCGCGGACGCACCCGACGTCGTCGCCGGCATCGTCGAGCTGGCTCCCTTCACCCGCGCACAGTCGTTCGACCTCGGCGGGTTCCTCCGCAACCGCAACCAGCACCGTGCCGGGACGTTCCGACTCCTCACGGTCATGACGACCGGCAGCCTGCCGGGTTGGCTCGCCTACCTCGACATCGCCGTGCCCACCGAGCCCGCCGACTGGACGGAGGAGCGTCGCCGCATCGAGGACACGCTCCGGCAGCCCGAGCGCATGGCCGTCCTCCGCGCCATGACGAAGACCTCGCCGACCGACGCCGGTGCCCGGCTCGCCGACGTCCGCTGCCCGGTCCTCGTCATCGAGGGCAGCGCCGACCCGGACTGGGCCGACCCCGCCGCCGAGGGACGCCGGGTCGTCGCCGACCTGCCGTCCGGTCTCGGCGAGCTCGCCGTGATCGAGGGAGCCGGGCACTACCCGCACACCGAGACCCCGGCCGAGGTCCTGGCGCTCCTGCTCCCGTTCCTCGGCCGCACCCTCGCCGCGCTGCCGATCGGGGGCGATCGTGCCTAGGGCCGGACTCGACGCGGCGGTCGTCACCGAGGCCGCCGCCGCGCTCGCCGACGAGAACGGGCTCGCGCAGGTGAGCATGAGCACCGTCGCAGAACGGCTCGGCGTCAAGGCGCCGTCGCTCTACAAGCACGTCGACGGTCTCACCGACCTCACCCGACGGATCGCGGTCGTCGCGGTCGCGGAACTCAGCGAAGCGCTGCGGGACGCGACGCAGGGGCGGGCCGGGAGGGACGCCCTGGCCGCCGCCGCCGGTGCGGTCCGCCGGTACGTGCGTGAGCACCCCGGTCGCTACGCGGCCACGACCGGCGCTCGTCCCGCGGACGCCGACGACCCGCTCACCCTCGCACTCGACCGGACACTGTCGTCGTTCTCCGCGGTCCTCCGCGACTACGGCCTCGACCCGGCGGACGAGGTCCACGCGCTCCGGATGCTCCGAAGCGTGCTGCACGGCTTCGCGACGCTCGAGGTCTCCGGCGGATTCCAGATGGGGACCGACGTCGACGAGAGCTTCACGTGGATGATCGACTTCCTCGACCGCGGCCTGCGCGCCGGTCCGTCACGATGAGCGTCGGACACGACCCCGTCCGCGGCGGCCTCCGCGCCGGCGCGGAACTCGTCGCCTGGGTGGCCGTACCGTGGGCACTCTGGCCGCACTCGATCCCGCTTGCGATCGGGGCCGTGCTCCTGCTGCTCGTCCCGCCTGCCGTGTTCTCGACGCCCGGCGACCGGCCGGGCGGCGACGCACCGGTCGCGACGCACGGCATCGTCACGATCGTGTCGGTCCTGGCGCACCTCGTCGGCGCGACCGTCGCCGCGTGGGTGATCTGGCCCTCCTGGCTGGCCGTCGTCGTCACCGCACTGTGCGTGACCGTCGCGGTCACCGAAGTGCCCCGGTGGCGGTCGCTGCTGGCCTGGCGGCGGATGTCGCAGCCATCGGCCTCATGACCCTCGTCCCTGCACCGGCGCTCGGAGATCGCTGCTCGCCCGGCGCCCGGGCTTCCGCACCCCCGGGGACGAGCGGTGGGACGCTGTGTTCGTGATCGACCCGCGCTCGCCCGACTCAGCCGTCTTCGTCGCACCCGACGGGGACGTGTACGTGGACCGCGACGGCCCCGGTGCCGCGACGTTGCGGCGGTGGCGGGACCGGTACGACCTCGTTGCCGTCCGTCGGCGACAGCGACGGGCGGCATGGGGATGGGTGCTGCTCGCAGTCGCGACCGTCGCACTGGCGGCGGCGGTGGGTCTCGGGATCGGCGTCCTGGTGGCGGGCCCGTCCCTCCGCGCGACGACGTTCGGAGCGGGTGGGGCATTCATCGGGGTCTGGGTCTGCATCGGGACCGCGTTCGTGGTCACCTCGGGCGAACCGCGGAGCGCCGCCAGGGCTGTCGTGCCCGTCCCGGCCGTGGTGCTCGCCGCAGCGCCGGCGGACGCCAGCCCAGCCGACGTGTGGCGGTGGAGCGTCGCCGTCACGGCCGAGGCCGACCGACGTCAGACGATCGGGTACGAGACGTACGTCGAACGCCCCTTCATGCAGGAGCAGGCGGATCGGGCACGGGAGCAGTACGCGGCGGTCTACCGGGCGTACGTCGAGACCGCGCGGGAGTTGGGCCTACCGCTCCGCGAGCCGGAGATCCCCCTCCTCACGGGTGACCCGAGCGGCACGGGCCCAGCCGGCGGCCCCGGAGGTCCACTGCGGTGACGCGAACAACTCCTGCAACTCGGTCACCAGACGAGCCGCGTGGAAGCCGTCCGCCGCCGCGTGGTGGATCTGGACTGCCAGAGGCATGACGACCCGGTCCTCGGTCCGCCGGTAGCGGCCGATGGTGAAGATCGGCAACAGGTGGTCCCATGCGTCACGGATACCCAGCGTGAACCCGGTGAACGACGCCCACGGGATGCTCGACACGTCGAACACGTTCGGCGGCACGTCGTCCTGCGGGAAGAGCGAGGACGCCGTGCGGTACCGGTCGAGGACGTCGACGGCCTCACGGTGGAAGGTCGCGAAGTCCTCGCGGTGCGGCGTCCACACACACGCGAACGTCTCCCGCTCCTGGTTGAAGACCGTGAACGACGGGTGCACGACGTCCCACACGGCCGGGTCTCCGGACGAGTCGAGCGCCATGCGGAACTCCTCGTGTCGGTTGACGACGGTCGACAGCGCCCACATCTGCGCCACGGAACTCCTGACCGGTGTCCCGTGCAGGGCGCCGACCAGTTCGGTGACGTCGACGTCGATCGTCATCGCGTAGGTGCAGGGAACACGGTGGCGGTAGTGCTCGAAGTGCTCGCGGCGAGGCCAGGTCGCGACGTCGATCGGCCGGAGGGTGTCCATGGTGCCGAGCCTAGGACGGCGATGGTGCAATGCCGTCGGCCCGGTACCGTCGCTCGCATGGGTACTGCCTTCACGATCTGCCGGACCGTCGAGGACGACTGGCCACTGGTCCGCGAGCTCCGGATCGAGAACGCGACCGACAACCCGATCTCGTACGGGGCGACCCTCGAGACGACCCGCGGCATGACGGAGGACGACTGGCGTCTCCGCGCTCGGCGCGGCCAGGGGATCGACACGACCAGCCTCGCCGCGGTCGACGACCTGTCCGGCCGGTGGATCGGGATGATGAGCGCCCAGATCGGGGACGAGGACGGTCCGGGCCCGGTCCTGACCGGGGTCTTCGTCTCGCCGGCGTTCCGCGGTCGGACGCACGGTGTCGCCGACGCCCTCCTCGGGGGCATCGTGGACTGGGCGGGTCAGCGCGCGGACCACCTCCGCCTGTACGTGTACGAGCACGGGACACCGGCACGACGCTTCTACATCCGTCACGGGTTCGTCGAGACCGGCCGGACCCGACCGGTGGGCTTCACGGACGGGTCGACGCTGGAGATGGTCCGGGCACTCGAGCAGGCCGGTCGGCCGGGAGGCGCTCCCCGGTGAGCCCGATCCGTCTGGTCTCACCGGAGGACAGCACGGCGCTCGCCGACCTGCTCGTCCGCAACCGGGAGTTCCTGGCGCCGTGGAGCCCGTTCCGGGCCGACGGCCACGAAACCGTCGAGGGCCAGCGCTCGGACATCGCGCTCGTGCTCGACCGACATCAGCGGGGCGAAGCCGCTCCGTTCGTGATCCTCGATGACGACGGCGGGGTCGCTGGCCGGCTGACGTTGAGCGGCATCGTGCGGGGACCCTTCCGGTCGTGCGCGATGGGGTACTGGCTGTCGGAGGACCGAACCGGACGCGGGCTGGCCACCCGGGCTGTGGCGGCGGCGCTCGGCCACGCGTTCGACGAGCTCGGCCTCCACCGGGTCCAGGCCGAGACACTGGTGCACAACACCGCCTCGCAGCGGGTGCTGGCCCGCAACGGCTTCCTGCAGTACGGTCTGGCGCCGAGGTACCTCGAGATCGCACGCCGGTGGCAGGACCACCTCATGTTCCAACGCCTCCGCGATGATCCGCCGGTGGCGCCGATCCGTTGACTTTCCAAGCTGGCAAATGATTGACTTGCCGACATGGAAAACGAGCACGACCTGGCCCGAGCCCGTGAAGCGCTCGCTGCCGTCGAAGCCACCCGCGCCTCCGTCGCCGACCGCCTCGTGACGCCCTGGTGGTACCACCCGACGCTCGGGCTGCTGACCGCCGCCTACCTCGTCGGCTACACGCTCGGCGGCACAGTCGTCCGGATGAGCGTCCTCATCGCCTTCTTCGTCGGACTCGGCGCCCTCGTCTCCGTCTACCGTCGCCGGACCGGTGTCTGGGTCTCCGGACACCGGGCAGGCGCCGCCACCCGATGGGCGGTGGCGATGGGGGTGTCGGCCGTCGTCGTGGTGGTGACCGCCATGGTCGTCCATGCCGCCACGGGCCTCCTCTGGCCGGTGTGGGTGTGCGCCGGGGTCCTGTTCGTCCTGATCGTCGCTCTCGGGCGGCGGTTCGACGCGCGCTTGCGGTCGGAGTTGCGCAGCGGCCACGTGGTCGCGTCCTGATGGCCTCCCCGCTCGACGAGCCGGCGAGCGGCGCCTCTCCGACCTTCGACGAGGTCGTGCATGCCCCGAACCGTCTGCAGATCTGCGCCTTCCTCGACCCGCTGGACGAAGCCGAGTTCTCGGTCGTCCGCGACGCACTCGGTGTGAGTGACTCGGTGACGAGCAAACAGGTGAAGGTGCTGCAGTCGGCCGGCTACGTCACGGTGAGCAAACCCACCGGCAACGGCCGTGTCAAGACGTGGCTCGCGCTCACCCCGGAGGGTCGGCGCGCGTACCGAGCGCACGTTGCCGCCCTGCGGGTGCTGCTGGGCTGAGTCAGCCTGTGACGGAGCGTCAGGCGTGTTCGGCCAGGTGCGCGCCCCACACGGCGTAGGTGTCCCGGTAGCGGTGCTCCTCCGCCTCCGGACGCCACACCGACCGCGTCAGCTCCTCGGGGAAGCCCACGACGTCGACGCGCGGGTGGTCGGCTGCCACCGCACACGACCGGCGGTTGAGCTCCCGGCCGTGCGCACCGGCCGCGATCCGTGCCGGTCGGGAGAGGCTGCCGGCGTTGTCGAGCGGCGGGATCGCACCGACGAGGACCCGGGCGCCGGGCGGGAGTGCGTCGAGGAGCGCGGCGAGGGTGTCGCGGAGGTGCCGTTCCCAGGTGAGCGGCGACATCACCCGGAGGGCGTCCGTGATGCCGACCATGACGACGACGAGCTCACAGCCACGCAGGTGCTCGCGGTGTCCGTCCACCACGGTCGGCAGGTCCCGCACGCTCGACGACGGGGCGCTCGCGATGGACCACGACGTCCCGCAGCCACGCCGTGCGGTGCGGTGCCGGGCGAAGAACGCCGGCAGGGACAGCTCGTGGGTGCGCACGCCGAGCGAGAGCTCCCCGCGCTCGCCGAGGAACAGGACCCGTGTGACGTCCGATCCGACGACCGTTCCCTCCGCGGGGTCGTCCGGGTACACGTCCCACGCTGCGTCGGAACGACGGAAGAGGAACTCGCTGAACCGGCCGACGCGTGCCGGCAGCGTGACGGCGGATCGGACGGCCGTGCGGACTCGTGACATGGGTGCGCCGCCGTCGATCCCTGCGGGGGCGGGGTGCGCCGCGCGTCGACGTCCTTCCGGCCAGCGCCACGCTAGTCCTCGGGAATGTGGACCACCGGGGTACAACATGCTGCTTCGGAGGGGATGACGGGAATCGAACCCGCGTAACTATCCGGAAGAACGTCCCTCGTCCTGTAGCGGCGCGAACCGACCCAACCAACCTGGTCCTGGAAGCGCCGTTCTTACCCGTACTTCCGGGCCTTCCCGTGAACCGCGCTAGCTGGCTTCTGTCCGGCTTGGTTGGCGGTAGCGGAGCGCGGTAGGAGGGGCTCCCGGGGCGGGGGCTATTCGATGCCCTTCCGAGGCAGGCCCCATCGCTTCTCGAGGCGCTCTGAGATGGACCATTCGCGGACTGGTCCTGCGAGAGAGTCATTCAAGTCCGCTACGTCGAGGTAGTGCTCGCGCGGTTCCCGGGCAGAAGGGGATTGCGGGACGCTGTGCTTCACAGCACGTGGGCCTACCTCCTGCCGATCGCTTCGCGCGGGCGTCGTGCAGCACATGCACTTTCGCGACCTGCGCCCACACGCACGCCTCGCTCATGCTTGCTGCGGGCTTCAGGCTGTACGAGGTCCGCCGCTGGAAAAGGCGCGTCCGTGTCTACGACCGACACCATCTACGGCCACCTATTCTCGACGGGCTCGACGACCAGGTTGCCCGGTTCGAGGCTTTCGTTGCAGCTCGATAGCCCGACCTAGAACGTCGGCAGGTTGACTAGATTGTTGGTCCACTTGCCATCGGCATAGGTGCGAAGGTACGGGGCTCCAGAATCCGGGCGAACTACCCCAACAGGCACCCTCGTAGTGCCAGCGCCGACGTACGCTGCTCCGTCCTTGCCCTCGACGAAGGCAACCATCGAGGGCTTGTCGGTGTCGCCGGTCTTGCCGTTGATCGGATTGATCCAGCGATACCTCACGATGCTTGACTCGGTCCTCGTCGTTCCGCCAAAGCGGACGTGTGTGACCCGAACAGCCATGTTGACTCCATTCCTCGCGGACGCCACTCTGACGACTTTGTGAGTGTGTCACCTACCGCCGACAATGACTCGTACATTCCTCACCCCTTGCGACGACTCGCGGTTCATCAAGGGTGTCAGTCGCGATCGTCACTCGTCACCTCTACCCACGTGCCTTTTTCGGTTACACGCACTCCGACGCTGTCGAATCGCTGCTGAAGGTCCCAAAGCTCGTCACCCTTGCGGTAGGGCTCAAGTAGTTCGTTGCCCTTGCCCGTCAGGTCAAGGGCTAGGAGTCGAACGAGCAAGCTGTTGGTCGAGCTGACGAGGTACGTGTGCTCCGAGTTAGGGAAGTCGCCCCGGTCTGCGTGCTTGACGTCGTTGTAATTGTTGGCGATTGCCCGAGCGAGCCCTACGTTGCTGGCCACGTACTTGCCCCAGGTGATCTGGAGCTGGTCCAAGCACCTGTAGATGTTCGTGGCAGTGGATGGCCGGCCCCGTCCATAGGTTTCCTTCTCTCCGGGGCGTTCGCCAATCATCGTGCCTGCCGCTTCGAGGCTCATTGACGTGGAGATGACCCGGTCTTCGATGTAGGCGCGTTTCCTGCTCAAGACCCCGGCGCTGGGAAGGATGAAGCGGCTCCAGGCGTCGTACTGCTCCGACCACTCTGCGAGTCCATCTGGCCCGATTTGCTGTAGGTGAGCGATGGCTCGCCCGAGCTCCTTGCGGGACGGGACAGGTGTGAAGCGCTCGCGGACGGTTCGGTCGGAGATGAGCTCTACGAACGGGTGGTTGTACACCTTCCCGCCCATTAGCCTCGATGCGAATCGCTCGTCTTGAACCTTGTGCTCGCGGAACGAGATCTGGCGGCCGTAGAGGAACACAAGCAGTGAGGCGATCTTGCGTTGCGCGACGAAGTGATCAAAGAACGAGCGGGGACCGTCGTCGAATCGACTCTCGAGAACAACGTTGTCTGAGAGCTCCACCGCACGGTTGTAGCCGTCGGTGTGCTCAGCAACTGTCCACTCGGCCCGGAGGCTCAGTGTCGCCTTCCCGTGACGCCAATTCACCTCCTCAGGCGAGCGGAGCCTGTAAGTCACCGCCTGGACTCGGTGCTCGTCATCCGTCTCGTGTTCATCGGTGGTTGCCGTCAGGCGTGTCCACTCGTTCAGGCCGTCGAGTCGGCTCCGTACCGTCTGCACCCTGAGTTCATCGGCCAGGTCGCCGTCACGCGACGACAGAACGGTCTCCGCTGGGCTGAGCTTCCCGAGCGAGACGTTCCTGCCCATGTTCTCCGAGTGCCCCGTCCACCGATTGCCGAAAAAACTGACGGGGCCATCGGCCGTGTGAAGCACCAAGTTATTGGGGGCGGCCTCATCACGGAACCACTCCTGAACGTGCTTAAACTGCCCTGCTTCGTCGTAGCTGACGTAGGGAACTTCGACTCGAACGCCGTACTGCTCGGACAGTTCGAGGATTGCTGCCTGGTAAGGAGTCTCTGGGACCCCGTCAACGAGGTGTCCGGTGACCCTGTCACCCAAAGTGAGCTTCTCTATCGCCATGGTCGCAGCCTAGAAGCCACCACGGACGAAGGGTTTCGGAAGCATTCGGCCTGAGCGTCCGTTGCCGGGACCGGCCTACTCACCAGTAGCCACAAGGGAGGGGATGACGGGAATCGAACCCGCGTAGCCAGTTTGGAAGACTGGGGCTCTACCATTGAGCTACATCCCCGCGACCGCGCACGAGTCGCGGCCCCACCACCATACCGGACGAACGACACCGCCATGATCCTGCCGCCGCCGGACGAGTCGTCGCAGCGCACGATCAAGCGCTCCCGGGTGCTCTCGTACGTGCTCGTCGCGGTCGCCGCGGTGGTGCTGTCGCTGCGTCCGGAACTGCTCGGCGACCCGCAGGCGCAGCCGTGGCACGCGCTGCTGCACGTGTGGCGGATCGTGGTCGGTCTGCTGCTCGGGGTCGCCGCGCTGGCCGTCCAGGTCATCGTCGGGGTGCGCTGGCGGCAGGGCCTCCGGAAGTCCGCGGACGACTGACTTCCCCACAACCGAGGGTCCTGCCGGGGATCGCGCATCGCGAGCCCGCTAGACTCATCGAGGTCGTGGGGCCGGACTCGTCCTGCCCGCGCGTCAACAGGCGCACACGACGATCCTGGCCCTCGTACCGGGGCGTAGCTCAGCTTGGTAGAGCGCCCGCTTTGGGAGCGGGAGGTCGCAGGTTCAAATCCTGTCGCCCCGACCAGGTCACATCGAACGTCAACCAACAGGAGAACATCCCTTGGCCACCAGCACCGTCGACAAGGTGAGCGACACCCGCGTCAAGCTCACCGTGAACGTGACGCCGGAAGATCTCAAGCCGAGCATCGACCACGCGTACAAGCACATCGCCGAGCAGATCAACATCCCCGGCTTCCGCAAGGGCAAGGTCCCGCCGGCGATCGTCGACCAGCGTGTCGGCCGCGGCGAGGTCCTGAACCACGCCGTCGGTGACGCCATCGACACCTTCTACCGCCAGGCGGTGGACGAGCAGGAGCTGCGCATCCTCGGCCGTGCCGAGGCCGACGTCGCCGAGCTCCCGAACGTCAAGGACTTCTCCGGCGACCTCGTCCTCACCTTCGAGGTGGACGTGCGTCCCGAGTTCGACCTGCCCGACTACGGCTCCATGGAGATCGAGGTCGACGCGGTCGAGGTCTCCGACGAGGAGATCGACGAGGAACTGCAGAACCTCCGCACGCGCTTCGGCACGCTCGTGACCGTCGACCGTCCGGCCAAGGTCGGCGACTTCGCGCAGCTCGACCTCACCGCCACCATCGGTGACGACGAGGTCGACTCGGCCACCGGCGTCTCCTACGAGATCGGCTCGGGCGATCTGCTCGAGGGCATCGACGAGGCGCTCGAGTCGCTCACCGCCGGCGAGTCCACCACCTTCGAGTCGAAGCTCGTCGGTGGCGACCGCGAGGGCGAGACCGCCCAGATCGCCGTGACCGTCACCGCCGTCAAGGAGCGCGAGCTCCCCGAGGCCGACGACGAGTTCGCCCAGATCGCCAGCCAGTTCGACACGCTCGACGAGCTCAAGGTCGACCTCAAGGAGCAGATCGCCAAGTCGAAGACCTTCGGCCAGGGCGCTGCCGCTCGGGACAAGCTCGTCGAGCAGCTCCTCGAGTCGGTCGAGATCCCGATCTCGGAGAAGCTCATCGAGGACGAGGTGCACCGTCACCTCGAGCAGGAGAACCGCCTCGAGGACGACGAGCACCGCAAGGAGGTCGCCGAGTCCAGCGAGAAGGCGTTCCGCTCGCAGATCCTGCTCGACTCCATCGCCGAGAAGGAGCAGATCCAGGTCTCGCAGGAGGAGCTCACGCAGTACCTGATCCAGGCCGCTGCCCAGTACGGCATGGAGCCCGCCGAGTTCATCAAGGTGATCGACCAGAACGGCCAGATCCCCGGCATGGTCGGCGAGGTCGCCCGCTCGAAGGCCGTCGCGACGGTCCTGTCGAAGGTCACCGTGAAGGACACGGCCGGCAACCCGGTCGACCTCTCCGCGTTCACCGCGGGTGTCGCCCAGGGCGACGACGTCGACGCGGACGAGACCGACGACGAGTCGGCCGAGGCCGACGCGAAGTAGTCGCGACCATTCTCACGAACGGGAGGCACGGTGCCAGCTGGCACCGTGCCTCCCGTTCGTGTTCCCGCACGTTCCGACCGTGTTCCCGGTCTGCCTGACCGCCGACAGCGAACACACGAGACCACGTGCGTTGCAACCGATAAGTTCGACAACAAGCGACAACTGAACGGGAGCTTTTCCATGGCCGAAGCAACACTGAACCCCAGTGTTTTTGACCGCCTTCTGAGAGACCGGATCGTGTGGCTCGGCTCCGAGGTCCGCGACGACAACTCGAACGAGATCGCAGCCAAGCTGCTGCTCCTCGCCGCCGAGGACCCTGAGAAGGACATCTACCTCTACATCAACTCGCCCGGTGGCTCGATCACCGCCGGCATGGCGATCTACGACACGATGCAGTTCGTGCCGAACGACATCGTCACGGTGGGCATCGGTCTCGCCGCGTCGATGGGGCAGTTCCTGCTCTCGTCCGGCACGCCCGGCAAGCGCTACATCACGCCGAACGCGCGCGTGCTCCTGCACCAGCCGTCCGGTGGCTTCGGTGGTACCGCCGCCGACATCCAGACGCAGGCGAAGGTCATCCTCGACATGAAGCAGCGGATGGCCGAGCTCACGGCTGAGCAGACCGGCAAGTCCATCGAGCAGATCCTCAAGGACAACGACCGCGACAACTGGTTCTCGGCACAGGAAGCCCTCGAGTACGGCTTCGTCGACCACCTGCGCGCCTCGTCCGCCGAGGTCGTCGGTGGTGGTGGCACCGTCAGCGACGGCGAGACCCCCACGCCGGCCGCCGAGCCCGACGCCCAGTCCTGATCCCCACCGAAGAAAAGGAAACGAGAATGCATCTCCCCATGCTCGGTGGCGCGCAGAACGTCCCGGCTCCCACCGACCGGTACATCCTCCCGAGCTTCGAAGAGCGCACGGCTTACGGCTACAAGCGGCAGGACCCGTACGCGAAGCTGTTCGAGGACCGCATCGTGTTCCTCGGCGTGCAGGTCGACGACGCGTCCGCTGACGACGTCATGGCCCAGCTGCTCGTGCTCGAGTCGATGGACCCGGACCGCGACATCGTGATGTACATCAACTCGCCCGGTGGCTCGTTCACCGCGATGACGGCGATCTACGACACGATGCAGTACATCCGCCCGCAGATCCAGACGGTCTGCCTCGGTCAGGCCGCATCGGCCGCGTCGGTGCTCCTCGCCGGCGGGACCCCGGGCAAGCGCCTGGCGCTCCCGAACGCCCGCGTGCTCATCCACCAGCCCGCTGTCCAGCAGGGTGGCGGTCAGGCGTCCGACATCGAGATCCAGGCGGCGGAGATCCTCCGCATGCGCACCTGGCTCGAGGAGACGCTGTCGAAGCACTCCAACAAGACGCCGGCGCAGATCAACCACGACATCGAGCGCGACAAGATCATGTCCGCGCAGGAAGCGGTGGAGTACGGCCTGATCGACCAGGTCCTCACCAGCCGCAAGAACCTGCCGGCGCTCGTCAAGTAGCGCGACACGACGACGGCCCCGTACCGAGTTCGGTACGGGGCCGTCGTCGTGTCCGGGGTGGTCCGGCTCAGCCCTCGTCGGGGTCGTCGGCGGCAGGCGCCGGGCGACGACGGACGAGCAGGAGCACGGCGACCGCCGCAGCCACGACGACGAGGCCGCCCGCACCGATCCACAGGGCGTCGGACGCGGTGGACGACGTCGTCCCGGACTCGGTGCCCGTCGTGCTCGCGGCCGCTGACGACCCGCCCGCGTCCGCGGCACACGTCGGCGGTTCCGTGGAGCCCGCTGCGGGGGAGAACCCGGCGGGCGCGTCCCACCTGAAGTCGTACGAGTCCGAGACCGTGTGCCCGTCCGCGGAGATGATCTGCCACTCGACGGTGTACTCCCCGGAGTCGCCGAGTGCGGCGGCGGTGGTCATCGTCGGACCGTCCACGTCGACGCAGCCGTCCTCGAAGTACTCCCCGTCCGGGCCGACCACGCGGAAGGCGAACCCGGAGTCGGTGTCGCCGATGTCGAGCAGGCGGTCGTTCGTGGTGATCGCGAACGACTCCGGCAGCTCGGTCAGGGTGCTGTCGGCCGCCGGGGTGGCGGAGACGAGGTAGTTGTGCGCGCTGGCGGGGGCAGCGAGCCCGAGGACCGCGCTGCCCGCGATCGCGAGCGCCGCGGCGGACGCGGCCACGAGCCTCCCGGCCCGACCGCGCACGTCCGCCGGGCGCGAGCCCGTCTGCGTGCCCGACGTCACTTCGTGCTGCCGCGACGGCGCGACGCGGCGACCGAGACGACGAGCGCGACGGCGCCGAGGAGCAGGCCACCGAGGCCGAGGAACCGGCCGACCAGGTCGGGGTCCGCCGGAGCGGTCGAGGACGCACTGGAGGCCGTGGTCGCCGCCGACTCGCCGGACTCGGTCGACTCCGTGGCGCCGTGGGCGTGCTCGTCCTCCGCGGTGTCCGCCGCGGTCAGCGTGATCGTGGGCGCCGGGTGCTCGGGCTCGGCCTTGCCGGCCTCGGTCGTCTGGTCCCACTCGGTGGAGCCCTCCTCGCAGGTCTGCGAGACGGGCATCGCGACGGTGTCGCCGGCCGTGCCGTCCGGCAGGGCGAAGGAGAGCGCGAAGGTGTCGCGCTCGTCGGCGGGGAGCGGGGTCTTCGCGGTGTAGGTGACGCTCGTGACCCGCTCGGCCGCGGCTTCCGACTCGTCCTCGTCCGCCGCGGCACTGGGCGCCGTGTACGGCTCGGTCTCCTTCGTGATCGTCCAGTTCGGGTTGACCGTGGGCGTGACCTCGATGACGGACTCGGGGACGTGGAACCGGAGCTTCGTCGTGGGGGAACCGTCGCAGCCGTGCGGGACGGAGAACGTCACCGTGGTGTACGAGTTCGCCGCCGTCGAGGTGGCGTCCGCGCCGACGTGTGCGCTGGCAGCGGCCGCGGAGCCGAGGACGATCGCGGCGGCGACACCGAGGGTGGCGACGCTGCCGGTGGCGAGGCGCTTGTGCATGGTTCCTCCAGGAGCCGTTCTCTACAACTTGTAGAGCAACGGCGACCACGCTACCAGGCCGCCGACGCCGTGGGCGAACGCGGCCGGGGGTCCCGCGCTGTGTCGGCGGATGCGGTTAGGCTCGGTCCCACGACGACCTCGTGCACCGCACTGGCGGCGCGCGTCGACCAGGGAAGGCCGAGAGCATGGCACGCATCGGAGAGAGCGCCGACCTCCTGAAGTGCTCCTTCTGTGGGAAGAGCCAGAAGCAGGTACAGCAGCTGATCGCCGGCCCCGGCGTCTACATCTGTGACGAATGCGTCGAACTCTGTAACGAGATCATCGAGGAACGCCTCGCCGAAGCGGGGGAGGACACCGGCAGCGGCGAGTTCGACCTGCCGAAGCCCCGCGAGATCTTCGACTTCCTGCAGGAGTACGTCATCGGGCAGGACCCGGCCAAGCGTGCCCTCGCGGTGGCCGTCTACAACCACTACAAGCGCGTCCGTGCGCAGGGGCAGATCACCGCCGCCGAGGACCGCGACGACGTCGAGATCGCCAAGTCGAACATCCTGCTCATCGGTCCGACCGGCTGCGGCAAGACCTACCTGGCGCAGACCCTCGCGAAGCGGCTCAACGTGCCGTTCGCGGTCGCGGACGCCACCGCCCTGACCGAGGCCGGCTACGTGGGCGAGGACGTCGAGAACATCCTCCTCAAGCTCATCCAGGCCGCCGACTACGACGTCAAGCGCGCCGAGACCGGCATCATCTACATCGACGAGGTCGACAAGATCGCGCGGAAGGCCGAGAACCCCTCGATCACGCGCGACGTCTCCGGCGAGGGCGTCCAGCAGGCGCTCCTCAAGATCCTCGAGGGCACGGTCGCCTCCGTCCCGCCGCAGGGCGGCCGGAAGCACCCGCACCAGGAGTTCATCCAGATCGACACGACGAACGTCCTGTTCATCGTGGCCGGGGCGTTCGCCGGGCTCGAGGAGATCGTGTCCTCGCGCGTCGGCAAGCACGGCATCGGCTTCGGCGCGCAGCTGCACAGCCCGCTCGACCAGCAGGACCTGTACGCCGACGTTCTGCCGGAGGACCTGCACAAGTTCGGGCTCATCCCGGAGTTCATCGGTCGCCTGCCCGTCGTCACGACGGTGTCGAAGCTCGACCAGGCCGCGCTCATGCAGATCCTGACCGAGCCGAAGAACGCCCTCGTCCGGCAGTACCAGCGCATGTTCCAGATCGACGGCGTCGAGCTCGAGTTCGACCAGGGTGCGCTCGAGGCCATCGCGGACCTCGCCGTCCTGCGGCAGACGGGCGCTCGCGGCCTCCGGGCGATCATGGAAGAGGTCCTCGGGCCGATCATGTTCGACATCCCGTCGGACGACGACGTCGCTCGCGTGGTCATCAACCGGGCCACCGTGCTCGAGAACGCCGCGCCGACGATCGTCCCGCGGTCGCAGCCGAAGCGCGTCGAGAAGTCCGCGTAGCGGCGGCGACGGCAGCGGCGCACCGCCGTCGCCGTCGCCGCCGTCGCGCGGCCTACTCGTGCCCGCGGCCTACTCGAGCCCGCGGCGTCGCAGGAGCGGCCCGACCTCGGCGTCGCGGCCGCGGAAGGCGCGGTACGCCTCGAGCGGGTCCTTCGCCCCGCCGACGCCGAGCAGGAGACGGGCGAACCGCTCGCCGGCCTCGCGCGAGAGCCCGCCGTTGTCGCGGAACCACTCCACGGTGTCGGCGTCGAGCACCTCGCTCCAGATGTAGCCGTAGTACCCGGCGTCGTACCCGCCCGAGAACGTGTGCGCGAAGTACGTCGACGAGTAGCGGGGCGGGACGGCCGGGGCGTCGACGCCGGCGTCGGCCAGGGCCTGCCGTTCGAATGCCTCGACGTCGGTGACCGCGGCCGCTTCGGCAGCGGTGAGCCGGTGCCAGGCCTGGTCGAGCAGTGCGGCCGCCAGGTACTCGGTCGTGCCGAAGCCCTCGTTGAACCCCTCCGAGTCGCTGAGCCCGAGGACGAGTTCGGGCGGCATCGGCTCGCCGGTCTCGTAGTGCTTCGCGTAGTTCGCCAACACCGAGGGCCAGGTCACCCACATCTCGTTGACCTGCGACGGGAACTCGACGAAGTCACGCTCGACGTTCGTGCCGGAGAACCGCGGGTAGGTCGTGCGGGCGATCAACCCGTGCAGCGCGTGTCCGAACTCGTGGAACAGCGTCTCCACCTCGTCCTGCGTCAGGAGCGTGGCCGAACCCGCGGCGGGCTTCGGCACGTTGAGGTTGTTCACGACGACGGGGAGCGTGCCGAGCAGGTGCGACTGCTCCACGACGGGGTTCATCCACGCGCCGCCCCGCTTGCCGTCCCGCGTGTGCAGGTCGAGCAGGTACAGCCCCACGGGCTCGTCCTGCTCGTCGGTGACCTCGAACACGCGGACCTCGTCGTTGTAGCCACGGAGGTCGGGTCGTTCGGTGAACCGCAGGCCGTACAGGGCGGTCGCCGCGTGGAAGACGCCGTCGACCAGGACCCGGTCGGCTTCCAGGTAGGGGCGGAGCGCTCCACTGTCGGCGGCGAACTGCTCACCGCGCAGGACCTCGGTGGCGTACGCCCAGTCCCACGACTCGACCTCGTACCCGACGGTCCGCGACCGCACCGCCCGCTCGTCGCGTGCGTTGGCGGTGGCGGCCGGCACGAGCGACGACAGCAGCCCGGCGACGGCGTCGGGGTCGCCGGCGGTTTCGTCGGCCGTGACGACCGAGGCGTGGTCGCGGAACCCGAGCAGCTCCGCGCGCTCGGCACGGAGGCGCACGATCCGCAGCAGGACGTCGCGGTTGTCGAAGGCGTTGCCGCGTCGTCCGCGGGAGAGCGACGCCTCCATGATCCGCTGTCGGAGCCCGCGGTCGGTGAGCGTGGCGAGCCACGGGTGCCCGGTGTAGAGCGGCAGGGTGACGAGCCAGCCGTCCAAGCCGCGGTCGGCCGCTGCGGTGGCGGCCGCGGACAGTGCGCCGTCGTCGAGCCCGGCGAGCTCGGACTCGTCGGTGACGTGCACGGCCGCGTCGTTCGTGTCCTCGAGCAGGTTCCGCTCGAAGGTCGTCGTCAACGAGGAGAGCTCCTGGTTGACGGCGGTCAGTCGTTCCTTGCCGGCGTCGTCGAGCCCGGCGCCGGCGAGCGTCATCTCGGTCAGGGTGCGGTCGACGAGGCGTCGGTCCTCGTCCGACAGACCGGCAGTGTCCTCGAGGTCGTCGTGCACGGCCCGCACGCGCGCGTACAGGCGGGCGTCGAGCACGACGGCGTCACGGTGAGCGGCCAGGAGCGGGGACAGTTCGGCCTCGAGGTCGCGGAGCGCATCGGTCGAGTCGGCCGAGGTGACGGTGGAGAAGACCATCTCGACCCGCTGCAGCAGCTGTCCGGACCGTTCGAGCGCGACGAGGGTGTTCTCGAACGTCGGCGGGTGCGGGTCGGTGGCGATCGCCTCCACCTCGGCGCGGTGCTCGGCCATCCCGGCGTCGAACGCCGGTCGGTAGTGCTCCGTCCGGACGTCGTCGAACGGCGGGAGGGCGTAGGGGAGAGTGCTCGGTTCGTCGAACGGAGTGGCCATCCCCACAACCTATCCACCGACCCGTGTCAGGGCGTGGCGGCGTCGATGAGGACCGCGGCTGCGCGCCGGGCGTGGACGGCAGCGTCCGGGGTGCCGGCGATCGCGGCGGTCGTCTGTGCCCCTTCGGCGAGGAGTGCGAGCTGCGCGGCGAGCTCCTCGGCGCGCTCGACGTCGGGGACGGCCTGCACGGCGAGTTCGCTGACGTAGCGCTGGAACGACTCCTTGTGCTCCCGGGCGATGACCGCGATGGCCGGCGAGGTCGCGCCGAGCTCGCCGAACGCGTTGATGAACCCGCATCCGCGGAACGTGTCGTCACCGAACCACGACTCGAGGAAGTCGTAGACGGCGAGCATCTTCGCGCGCGGGCCCTCCGCGGAGTCGACGGCCGCGCGGATGCCCCGCTCCCAGAGCCCGTGCCGCCCGGTCAGGACGGCGGCGACGAGCTGGTCCTTGCCGGGGAACGCGGCGTAGAGCTTCTTCAGCGAGACCCCGGCGGTCGTCCGGATCTCGTCCATGCCGACGGACTGGATGCCGCGCGCGTAGAACAGCGCATCGGCGGTGTCGACGATCCGTGCCGTCGTCTCCGGCTCGACCGTGCTCGTGGCCATGCGCACTCCGTCCGTCCACTGTCCGCCGGCCGGGCCCCGCGCCGGGAACGCTGGTTCTCCACTGTACGCCGCGGACGGTTCCCCCTGGGCTCCGCGTTCCCGTCAGTCTTCCGAACCCGCGTCGTCCGGGTCCGTCACCTGCGCGTGACCGAGCGGGTCGAGGTGGATCGACGTCCCGTCGTCCAGCTCGACCACGGGCTTGCCCTCCAGGAAGGTGAGCGTCCAGCGCCACGTCGACGCGTCGACCGATTGCGCCGCCAGGTCCTCCTCGACGCTGCCGACCGCGACGATCATCGTCTCGGGCAGCCGCGCGGGCGGCTCCGCACCGACGCTCCATCTCGTGCCCAACTGCATGTGTGCCTCCAGTCCGTGGGTGGCGGGGACGCAGGACGCCCCGCCCGTGTCTCCACGGTAACGGGGCGTCCTCGGTGTCCGGGTCGCGGCCCGGGTGCTCCGGCTAGGCCGAGGGCTGCTCGGCCAGCTCGATCTCGGTGACCGCGAACTCGTCGCCGTCCACGAAGGCGAGGTCCTGGATGCGGCCGACGGCCGCCAGGTCCACGGCCGCGCGCTCCACCAGTTCGCGGAGGCCCGCGGGCGCCTGCACGACGGCCCGGGTGACGGGCGTCTTCTGGGACGCCTTCGCGGCCGTCTTCGCACCGCGGATGCCGATGAGCGCCTGCCCGACGGCAGCGAGCAGCCCGGTCTCGGCCTGGTCGACCGGCAGGTCGGCCCGCGTCGGCCAGGAGGCCCGGTGCACGCTGGTCTCGTGGGTCCAGGCCCAGACCTCCTCCGTCGCGTACGGGAGGAACGGGGCGAGCAGACGGAGCAGGACGTCGATCGCGCCCCGGAGCGCGAGCACCGCGCTCGCCTGGGTCTCGTGGGTCGCGTCCGCAGCGGTGCCGTAGGCACGCTCCTTGACGAGCTCGAGGTAGTCGTCGCAGAAGGTCCAGAAGAACCGCTCAGTGATCTCGAGCGCACGGGCGTGGTCGTACGCCTCGAACGCGGCCGTCGCCTGGTCGACGACGGTGCCGAGCGCGGCGAGCATGTCGACGTCGAGCGCCTCCGTCACCCGGTGGGCGCCGGTGGGCAGCTCGAAGCCGTAGACGAACTTCGCCGCGTTGAGCACCTTGATCGCGAGACGACGGCCGACCTTGATCTGCTTCGGGTTCTGCGGGTCGAAGGCCGCGTCGGTCCCGAGCTTCGACGAGGCCGCCCAGTACCGGACCGCGTCCGCCCCGTGCTGCTCGAGGATCGACAGCGGCGTGACGACGTTGCCCTTCGACTTCGACATCTTCTTGCGGTCGGGGTCGACGATGAAGCCGGAGATCGAGGCGTTCGTCCACGGCACCACGTCGGCCTCGAGCTGGCTGCGGAGCACGGTCGTGAACAGCCACGTCCGGATGATGTCCTGCGCCTGCGGGCGGACGTCGTACGGGTACACCAGGCCGTAGAGCTCCGGGTCGGTCTCCCACTTGCCGGCGAGCTGCGGCGTGAGGGACGAGGTCGCCCAGGTGTCCATCACGTCGAGCTCGCCCTGGAAGCCACCGGCGACACCGCGCTGCGACTCGTCGTACCCGGGGGCCGGGTCGGACGACGGGTCGACGGGCAGCTGCGCCTCGGTCGGGACGATCGGCTGGTCGAAGACCGGGTTGCCGTCGGCGTCGAGCGGGTACCAGACCGGGATCGGCACGCCGAAGAAGCGCTGGCGGGAGATGAGCCAGTCGCCGGACAGGCCACCGACCCAGTTCTCGTACCGGACCTTCATGAAGTCGGGGTGGAACGCGATCTGGTTCCCCCGCTCGAGCAGGGTCGCCTTGAGCTGCTCGTCGCGGGCCCCGTTGACGATGTACCACTGGCGGGTGGAGACGATCTCGAGCGGCTTGTCGCCCTTCTCGAAGAACTTGACCGGGTGGTTGATCGTCTTCACGTCGCCGACGAGCTCGCCGGACGCGGTGAGGGCGTCCACGACGACCTTCTTGGCGGAGAACACCGTCTTGCCGGCCATCTCGGCGTAGAGCGCCCGGCCCTCGGTGGACTCGATCCACGCCGGCTCCTCGGAACGGATACGGCCGTCGAACCCGATCACGGAGCGGTTCGGCAGCTGCAGCTCGCGCCACCACACGACGTCGGTGGTGTCGCCGAACGTGCAGATCATCGCGATGCCGGCGCCCTTGTCCTTCTGCGCGAGGTGGTGCGCGAGCACCGGGACCTCGACGTCGAACAGCGGGGAGCGGACGGTCGTGCCGAACAGGTCCTGGAAGCGCTCGTCGTCCGGGTGCGCGACGAGGGCGACACACGCCGGCAGGAGCTCGGGGCGGGTGGTCTGGATGACGACGTCACCGCTGCCGTCGGACTTGTGGAAGGCGAGGCCGTGGTACGCGCCCGGCATCTCCTTGTCCTCGAGCTCCGCCTGGGCGACCGCGGTGCGGAACGTCACGTCCCACAGGGTCGGGGCGTCGGCCTGGTAGGCCTCGCCGCGCTCGAGGTTGCGGAGGAAGGCGCGCTGGGCGCTCGCGCGGGAGGTCGCGTCGATCGTGCGGTACGACTGCGTCCAGTCGACCGACAGCCCGAGGGTGCGGAAGAGCTCCTCGAACTGCTGCTCGTCCTGGACGGTCAGCTGGTCGCAGAGCTCGATGAAGTTGCGACGCGAGATCGGCAGCTGGTCGGCGGCCTTGCTCGACTTCCCGTCGCCGCCCTCGAACGGCGGCGTGAAGTCGGGGTCGTAGGGGAGCGACGGGTCGCACCGGACGCCGTAGTAGTTCTGCACGCGACGCTCGGTGGGGAGCCCGTTGTCGTCCCAGCCCATCGGGTAGAACACGTGCTTGCCGCGCATGCGCTCGTACCGGGCCTTGAGGTCGGTGTGCGTGTACGAGAACACGTGCCCGATGTGCAGCGAACCCGAGGCGGTCGGCGGCGGGGTGTCGATCGAGTAGACGGCGGACCGGTCACCGGCGGCGGCGCGGTCGAACCGGTAGGTGCCGTCCTGCTCCCACTGCGGTCCCCAGACCTGCTCGAGTCCGTCCACCGATGGCTTGTCGGGCATGGGCTTGGTCATGGCTGCGCCTTCCGTTCGTATGTGCGGCACCGAGTCCGTGATGAGGTGCCTGAGTGTCCCCGCGCTCGACGGGGTCCCTCCAGCGTAGTGGTCGCCCCGTCGCCACGAGCCCGACTGGTAGGCTTCCGGGGTTTGTCCGGCGAGCGCGGCTCGCAGGTCGCCAGTGTCGCCGCCTCGTCGGACGCCCGAAGGACGCACAGCACACCGGAGGAACGACTTGCCAGCGAACGACACACCGACGCAGCCGCACGGGGACCGCCCATTGCGGACGAAGGGCGCCGCCAAGCGCGCCCGGCGGAAGCTCACCGAGGACGACGTCACCGTCGTCGAGGAGTCGCTGCTCAAGCGTGCCGTCGCCGCGGCGGCGCTCGGCAACGCGATGGAGTGGTTCGACTTCGGCATCTTCGCCTACCTGACCGTCACCATCTCGAAGGTGTTCCTGCCGGCGGGCGACCCGACCTCGAACCTGGTCGCCACGTTCGGCTTCTTCGCCGCCGCGTTCATCGTCCGCCCGATCGGTGGCGCGGTGTTCGGCCCGATCGGCGACAAGATCGGCCGGCAGAAGGTCCTCGCGCTGACGATGATCCTGATGGCCGCGGGCACGCTGATGATCGGCCTGATCCCGTCCTACGACACGATCGGCTTCTGGGCGCCGGTGCTGCTGCTCGTCGCGCGGTTCGTGCAGGGCTTCTCGACGGGTGGTGAGTACGGCGGTGCCGCGACGTTCATCGCGGAGTACTCGCCCGACAAGCGCCGCGGCTTCATGGGCTCGTGGCTCGAGTTCGGCACGCTCGCCGGCTACGTGCTCGGCGCCTCGATCGTCACGGTCCTGCAGTACGCGATGCCCGAGGACGCCCTGCTGAGCTGGGGCTGGCGCATCCCGTTCATCGTGGCCGGGCCGCTCGGCCTCATCGGGCTGTACCTGCGGCTCAAGCTGGAGGAGACCCCGGCGTTCCAGAAGCAGCAGGAGCAGGCTGCCGAGCGCGAGTCGCAGAAGACCCCGTTCCTCAAGCTCTTCGCCGAGAACTGGCGCTCGCTCATCGTCTGCATCGGCCTCGTCCTGGTCTTCAACGTGACCGACTACATGCTCCTGTCGTACATGCCGACCTACCTCGAGACGAACCTCGGGCAGAACGCCACGTTCGGCCTCATCCTCATCGTCATCGTGATGATCCTCATGATGGTCGTCATCACGTTCGGCGGACGGCTGTCGGACCGGTTCGGTCGTCGCCCCGTGCTCGCCGCGGGATGCATCGGGTTCATCCTGCTGTCCTGGCCGGCGCTGAAGCTCGTGCAGACCGGCACCGGCCCCGGCGTCTTCGCCGGTTTGCTCATCCTCGGTCTGGTCCTCGTGACGTTCACGTCGACCATGCCGTCGACGCTCCCGGCGCTGTTCCCGACGATCATCCGCTACGGCGCGCTGGCCATCGCGTTCAACGTGTCGGTCTCCCTCTTCGGTGGCACGACGCCGCTGGCGACGCAGGCGCTCATCGCCGGGGCGAAGGACGCCGGCTTCGGCTGGGCCGAGGACATCCCGGCCTTCTACCTCATGCTCGCCGCCCTGATCGGGCTGGTCGCCGTGTACTTCACGAAGGAGACCGCGAGCTCACCGCTCATGGGCTCCGGCCCGACGGTTGCCCACGAGGACGAGGTCGCCGACGTCATCGCGGAGTACGACGACCCGACCTCGGAGCTCGCGCAGTCCGACTGGGCGAAGGACTTCTCGACGAGCCAGTTCCCGGTCATCCCTGAGGACGGCGGCGGGGCGAGCCAGGAGCAGGCACCCGCCGGTTCCTGACCCGCCGACCACCCGGCCGGGAGGCCCGTCCTGCGTCCGCAGGGCGGGCCTCCCTCGCGGATCGTCCTCTGCCCCTGACGAGTCGGGGCGGTCCCGGCCGCTCCGGGAGCCCGGGTCAGGCGGGCTCGGTCGGGCCGGCGGTGAGCCGTTCGGCGGCGCGGACGAGTCGCTCGGTGACCGGATGGGTCGGACGGGCGAGGACCTCGTCGGCGGGACCGGACTCGACAACAGTGCCGTCGTGCACGACGAGCACGTCGTCGGCCAGGCGACGGACGGCCCGGAGGTCGTGCGACACGAACACCATCGCGACACCGGTCTCGTCCCGGAGCCGTTCGAGCAGTGTCAGCACGGCGTCCTGCACGGTCGCGTCGAGGGCGGTGACGGGCTCGTCGAGCACCATCACCTCGGGCTCGGTCGCGAGGGCCCGGGCGATCGCGAGCCGCTGCCGCTGCCCGCCGGACAGGGTGCGCGGGGAGCGACGCCGGAGCGCGGGGTCGAGCCCGACCTGCCGGAGCGCCGTCGCCACCCGGTCGCCGAGGGGTCCGGTCGCGCGCCGAGCCCGGCCGCCGGTGAGCGCGTCCGCGAGGACCCGGTCGACGTCCCACCGTTCGTCGAACGTCGCGCCGGGGTCCTGTACGACCGCGGCGATCCGCGGGCGACGATGGCGACGGTCCCGTTCGGGCAGCGGCGCCCAGGGCTCGCCGCCGAGGGCGACCGTGCCGTCGTCGGGGGTTTCGAGCCCGAGGAGCATCCGCGCCACGGTCGTCTTGCCGGAACCCGAGGCCCCGACGATGCCGAGCACCCGACCACGGTCGACCCGGAGCGACACCTCGCGGACCGCCGGGACCTCGGCGTAGGTCCGGCGGAGTGCATGCGCCGCGAGCACAGGGGTCTCGACGGGACGGACGGCAGCTGCGGCGTCGGCGACGCCTGCGGCCCCGACGTCGGCACCGCGGACGCCGGCGGTCGGACCGCCGCGCAGGGGGCCGTCAGCCGTCCGCGCCGCCCGGACGAGTGCGCGCGTCGCCTCGTGCCGGGGTGAACCGAGCACGTCCGCGGTCCGCCCGTCCTCGACGACCCGTCCGCCGTGCATCACGACGACCCGGTCGGCCCACCCCGCGACGAGGCCGAGGTCGTGCGTCACGACGAGCACCCCGGTGCCGCGCAGCTGCGCCGCGCGGAGCTGCTCCATCACGGTGAGGGCGATGCCGGCGTCGAGCGCGGTCGTCGGCTCGTCGGCGACGAGCAGCCCGGGGTCCGCGATCGTGGCCGCGGCGATGAGCGCACGCTGCCGCATCCCGCCGGACAGTGTCCCGGCTGTGCGCCCCTCCGTGGCGAGCGCGGGGTCGAGTCCGACCGCCTCGAGCGCCGCTCTCACGGCGTCGACACGCTCGCGAGCGGTCAGGTCGGTGTGCAGCCGGAGTGCGTCGGCCACCTCCCGCCCGACGGGACGGAGCGGGTCCAGGGCGCCGAGGGCCTCCTGGCCGACGTAGCCGACGAGGCGTCCCCGGACGTCGCGCCACCGCCGATCGGACAACGCGCGGACATCGCGCCCGGCGAGCACGAGCCGGCGGGCGCCGATGCGGACGCCGTCCGCGGAGAGCCCGAGCGCAGCCCGGACGGTGACCGACTTGCCGGAACCGGAGGCGCCGACCAGGGCGACCAGCTCACCCGGGGCGACGTGGAGGTCGACGTCCTCGACGAGCGTCGTCGTCCCGACGGTGGCAGCGAGCCCCGCGACGTCGAGGACGGGCTCGGCGGTCCCGGCGCTGCTCACCGAGCATCCCCACGTCGGCGGAGCGCCCGACCGAGCACCGTCACCGCGGTCGCGAGGACGACGATCGCGAGGCCCGGGAACGTGCTCATCCACGGGGCCGTCTGCAGGTAGGTGCGGCCATCGGCGAGCATGGCGCCCCACTCCGGCGCGGGTGGCGGTGTCCCGACGCCGAGGTAGCTCAGGGCTGATGCCCACACCACCGCCTGACCGATGCCGAGCGTGCCGACGGCGACGATCGGCCAGAGGGCGGCGGGCAGCACGTGGCGGAACACGATCGCGGCGGGGGAGCGGCCGAGGAGCACGGCGGTCTCGACCACCTGCGACGCCCGCGCGGTCCGGACCAGCCCCCGCACGATCCGGGCGTACCCCGGCGCGGTCGCGAACCCGACGGCGAGCATGGCCGGCACCGGACCCGGGCCGGTCACCGCGATGACGACGAGCGCGACGAGCAGCAGCGGCAGCGCGAAGGCGACCTCGGTCACCCGACCGACGACTGCGTCGACCACCCGTCCACCGAGCCCGGCCAGGACGCCGAGCAGCACGCCGGTCACGCCGCCGACGAGCGTGGCGACGACGCCGACCAGGAGCGACGCCCGGGTCCCGGCGACCACCCGCGCCAGGACGTCCCGGCCCGACTCGTCGGTGCCGAACGGACGACCCGGGCCTGGTGGCAAGAGGGCCTCGGCCGGGGAGACCGCCAGCGGGTGCGCGCCGCCGAGCAGCGCCGGCCACAGGGCGGCGACCACCGCGACCGCCACCACGGCGGCCGCGATGGTGCCTGCCGGCCCGAGCGTCCCCCCACGGAATCGCTCGGACCGGCGTCCGGCGCGTGCGCCGGACGTCTCGGACGGCCTGGTCGGCGTGCCGCCGGACCTGCCGTCGGGGTCGGTGCCGGGTCCGGGAGCGACCGGCTCGGTGCCGGACGGGAGGCCCGGGTCGAGGATGCCGCTCACCGTGCCTCCGCCTCGCCGCCGCGCGGGTCGACTGCGCGCTCGACGAGGTCGGCCACGGCGAGCACGACGACGTACGCCGCCGCCGACACGAGCGCGATCCCTGCGACGAGCGGCATGTCCCGCTGCGTCACCGCGGTCACCAGCGCCCGGCCGATCCCGGGGAGCGCGAACACCGACTCGACGACGACGGCCCCGGACACGAGCGACCCGAAGGCCCAGGCGGACAGGGCGATCCCGGGGAGTGCGGCGTGCCGGAGCAGATGGCGACCGAACAGACCGGCGCGGGACTCCCCACGACCCCTTGCGGCCAGCGCGAAGGCGGACCGTTGCGCGTCCACCACGCCGTCGCGGATCGTCTCGGCCAGGTACCCGGCGACCGGCACCGCGACGACGAGCACGGGCAGGACCCAGCCGCGCAGCGTGCCGTCGCTCACGGCGGGCACCCACCCCAGGGAGCTGGCGAACACCACGATGAGCACGCTGCCGAGCCAGAAGTGCGGCATCACGCTGGCGGTGACGGCCAGGCCGGTGGTCAGCAGCGCCGCTGTCCGGCCTCGTTGCGTCGACCACCACGCGGCCACGACCGCCAGCAGCCAGGCGACCCCGAGCCCGGCGACCGCGAGGGTCAGCGTCACGGGCAACTCCTGCGCGAGGAGCGTCGACACCGGCGTCCGGAAGGCGTACGAGTCCCCGAGCTGCCCCGTCGCCAGACGACTGAGGAACACCAGGTACTGCACGAGGACGGGCTGGTCGAGCCCGTACTCGGACCGCACCAGGGCCACCGCCTCGGCCGACGCCTGCGACCCCGGCCCGCCGAGGATCGCGAGGGCGGGGTCCCCCGGGATGAGACGGATCGCGACGAACACGATCGTGGCGACCGCCCAGAGCACCCCGATGCCGCCGAGGACGCGGCGCACCGTCCATCGCACCCAACCCGCACGGGCGGGTTGGCGTGCCGGACGGGCACCGGACCTCTCCCCACCGGCACGGCCTGTCGGCCGCTGGCTCGTCCGCCGGGAACCGGCGGCGTGGGCCCAGATGCGACGCAAGGAGATCAGCGCGCGATCCACGCCGTGCCGAACCACGGCGTCGAGACCGACGTGGTCGAGATGCCGTGGACGGCCGAGCGGTACAGGAAGTGGTTCTGCTGGTCGTAGAGCGGCAGGACCGTCCGGCTCTCGAGGATCGTCCGCTGTGCCTGCTCGACCAGGTCCGCTCGCTCGTTCGCGTCCGAGGTCTGCGACGCCTTCTCGAGCAACTCGTCGAGGGCCGGGTCGTCGAGCTGCGCGAGGTTCGCGAAGTAGCCCGACGGTGCCGGGGTGATCGAGGCGGAGTCGTACAGGATGCGGAGGACGTCCGGGCCGACCTTCGTGTACGGGGCGCTGACGACGTCGTACTGGTTCTCCGCGAGTGCCGCGTACCAGCTCGACAGGTCGAGTTCCTGCAGCCGGACCTCGATGCCGACCTCGGCCTCGGACGCCTGGATCTGCTGGAACAGGCTGCGCTCGGCGGGGACGGACTGGTTCGTCGACACCGGGAACGTGACGGTCAGGGTCTTCCCGTCCTTCTCGCGGACGCCGTCGCTGTTGGTCTTCCAGCCGGCCTCGTCGAGCAGACGCTTCGCCTCGGCCGGGTCGTACGCGAACAACGACTCGTCCGAGTACGACGTCGGCTCGACGCTCGACAGCACGGAGTACGAGCGCTTCGCGGTGCCGAGGAAGAGCGACCGCAGGCCCGGGTCGATCTCGGCCGCCGCGATGAACGCCTCGCGGACGGACTCGTCGCGGAAGACGCCGTGGCCCGAGTTCAACTCGAGACGGTTCGACGCACCCGGGCGGGGAGCGTCGAGGTCGCGGATGCTGCCCTTCGCCGAGGCTGCCTTGAGCTGGTCGGGCTGGGCGTTGTCGATGACGTCGACCTGGCCGGACTGCAGGGCCGCGTACCGCGAGGTCGAGTCGGGCAGGAACCGCCAGGTGAGTCCGTCCAGGCGCGGCTCGGTGGACGACCCGGCGAGCGGCGTGTACGCCGTGTTCCGTTCGAGCGTGACGCGGTCGCCGTGCTTCCACCCGGTGACCGCGAAGGGGCCGGTGCCGACAGGGGACTCGCAGTTCGTCGCCTGCTTCCGCTGGAGCGCCTTCGGGGACTCCATGCCGACCCACGGCTGCGAGAACGACTCGAGCAGTGCGGCGTCGGGACGGCTGAGGGACAGCGTCACCGTGTGGTCGTCGGTGGCGGTCGCCTTCTCGATCGACTGCAGGGCGAGGTACCCGGTGCTCGAGGCCGTGGCCGGGTCCTGCACGTGCTCGATGTTCGCGACCACGGCCGCGGCGTCGAAGGGGGTGCCGTCGGTGAAGGTGACGTCGTCGCGGAGCGTGAACGTCAGGGTCTTCCCGTCGTCGCTCGTCGTCCACTTCTCGGCGAGCTCGGGCGTCGGCCGCCCGTCGTCGAGCCCGACCAGTTCCTCGATGTACTGCGTCGCCAGCAGCGCCTGCGGGTAGTTGCCGCCGACGTGCGGGTCCAGGCAGGTCGGCTCGGCGTCGCCGGAGGCGTAGGTGAGCGTGCCGCCGCTGACGGGCGTGCTGCTGTCCCCGGCGGCACCGGCGCCGGAGCACGCGGTGACGGCCAGGAGGATCGTGGCCGCGCCGGCGACGCCGGTCACGATGCGCCGCAGCGCCGGGCTTTTCTGTACTGGGTCCAAGATCATGGCTGGCCGAGTCTAGCGCTTTACTGGAGGCATGGACGAACCGATCCGCCGCGGTGGGCGACCGCGCCGCTCGAGCGCCGAGGTGCTCGCGGACGCCGCCGCCGAGCTCTTCCTGGAGCAGGGCTACGGACGGACCACGGTGGACCAGATCGCCGCCCGTGCCGGGGTGAGTCGGGCCACCTTCTTCAACTACTTCACCGCCAAGTCCGACGTCATGTGGCTCGACCTCGACGCAGCGGTCGCCGACCTGCCGCGGCACCTGGCGTCCTCGACCGAGTCGAGCGCCGTCCGTGCCGTCGAGGAGGCCCTGCTCGCCGCCGCCCGGGCGCACGACCCGGAGCGCGTGCCCTGGGCGATCGCGCAGGCCGAGGTGATGGACGTCGGCGACGGACTCGTCGCGAGCGTCGCCACCCGGGTGACCGCGCAGCACCAGGCGGTCGCGTCCTTCGTCGCCGGTCGGACCGGGGAGCACGCGGGGTCGCTCTGGCCGCAGACCGTGGCGGGCGCGATGCTCGGTGCCGCCGCCGCGGCGTTCGGGGTGTGGGTGCGGGACGGCGTCGCGCGACGGCCGCTCGTCGAGTACGTCGGCGCCGCGCTGACGCCCGTGGTCGCGGGGCTCGACGCGCGCTGACGGCGCCGGTCTGGCCGCACCGGTCCGCTGTCGCCGGTCCGGCCGTGCCGGAGCGAGGTGCCGGTCCGGCACGGCCGGGTCGAGGCGGCAGACGGCAGACGGCAGACGGCAGGCGGTAGGCGGTAGGCCGACCCTGGCCGGGCCGGGCCGGAGCACCGGTCTGCCCGCCCCGGTCCGCTGGTAGGTTCGGGATGCGCCGTCCGAGGGGGACGGCCACCGACATCAGGGGGACCCGTGTCCGACACACCCGATCAGCAGCCGTCGTCGTCCGGACCGGGTCCGGATCCGGACCACACCGGAGGGCCGGACGGTCTGTCGGACCGTGGGCAGGGCCTCCCGGCCGACCAGGGCCAGGTGCCCCCGGCACCGCAGTGGACCGGCGGGCGGGACGCGCGCACCGGGGCTCCGCAGGATCCGGCACCCCCGGCGCCGCAGGTGCCCGGGCAGCAGCAGGTCCCCGGCGGCCCGCAGCAGGTCCCCGGGCAGCAGTACCCGGGCGGCCCGCAGCAGGTCCCCGGGCAGCAGTACCCGGCCGGCCCGCAGCAGCCCTGGCAGGGTCCGGGCGCCCCGGTCGCGCAGCCCGGCGGCGCCGCCGCGTTCGGGACCCAGCCCCCGCAGCAGTCCCGGGGTCGCCGAGCGCTCGTCACCATCGCGGGCATCCTGGCGTTCGTCATCGCCGCCGCGCTGGTCCGCTGGGGCTTCGCCTCGTTCGGTGGTCCGTCCAAGCAGGAGCTCGTCGACGAGGGTGTCGCGAAGATCTCCGAGCAGACCACGTTCCCGCGGCAGGTCGACGAGATCACGACCTGGACCGGGGTCGAGGCCGAGGACGAGGCCATCCACTACCGCTACCGGGTGGACGCCGACCCGGCCGCCGTCTCCGAACGCACGATCCGTGACTCGGTGCTGTCGAACCTCTGCTCGACGGGCGCGACCCGCGACATCCTCGAGGAGGACATCGCGATGCGGTACTCCTACGTCTTCACCGGCTCTGACCAGACCGTCGACCTGGAGTTCACGAACGACGACTGCTGACCGTCCCGGGGGTCAGGCGCGGAGCGTGCCGGCGCCGCCGGACGCCACGTCCTCGACCGTGCCGTCCCGGACCACGTCCGGGATGTCGTCGCTCGTCGGCCGCAGGACCGGGGCGCCCGGCACGGACAGCGTGAGCACCGCCTCCTCGACGTACTGGCTCTGCTCCAGCGAGTCCTCGATCCGGCGGAGCCGAGCGGCCACGTGCTCCTCGGTGTCGTTGCCGACGAGGTCGACCGCGGCGACGAGGTAGACGCGGGACGGTCCGACGAACTCGAGGTGCAGGTAGCTCACGCTCTCCACCTGCTCCCGGGCGAGCAGCTCGACGAGCACGGCGTTCTCGAGCTCCGGGGACGTGCTCTCCCCGAGCAGGAACCGGCGGTTGCGGTCGATGAGGACGATCGCGACCACCCCGAGCAGCAGCCCGACGGCGATGGACCCGATCGCGTCGAACACGGCGAGCCCGGTGACCTGGTGCAGGAGGACCCCGAGGAACGCGATGACCAGGCCGACCAGGGCGGCGGCGTCCTCGGCGAACACGGCCCGGAGCGTCGGGTTCGAGGACTGCAGCACGTGGCGGAGGACCGGGACCCGTCGCTTCGTCGCGGCGCCGCGGGCCTGCCGGAACGCCTGCAGGAAGCTCGTGCCTTCGAGACAGAACGACACCGCGAGCACGATGTAGTTGAGGGTGACGTCCTCGGCCGGGCCGGTGTCCCCGAGCTCGCCGATGCCGTGCGTGATGGAGACGATCGCGCCCGCGGTGAAGAGCCCGAACGCGGCGAACATCGACCAGATGTACGTCTCGCGGCCGTAGCCGAGCGGGTGCCGTGCGTCGCGCTTCCGGGCACCCCGCCGTTCCGCGACGAGCAGGAACACCTCGTTGCCGGTGTCCGCCCACGAGTGCGCGGCTTCGGCGACCATCGACGCCGAGCCCGACACGAGGGCGGCGACCGACTTCGCGATCGCGACGAGCAGGTTCGCCCCGAAGGCGATGAGGACGGTGAGCAGCGACTCGGGCTTCTGCTGCGAGGACGAGGCGTCCGGAGCGGTCTCCGGGGCCTCGGGGGACGACGACGAGGGCATCGCTCCAGCATGCTCCCGTCCGGTAGAGTCGGTCCCACAGGCATCGATCCGGCCATCACCGGGGAGCCTCCCGGAAGAACACGGCACCGACGGGGTCGTCACTAGAACCGGGCGGGTTCGGGACCGACACCACCCCGACGCAGAGTGGTCACGAGCAGGCGTTGCGCGCCGGTCCGTGGCAAGCGAGGTGGTACCGCGGAGCGCAGGCTCCGTCCTCGTGGTCCAGTTCCACCGACCTCCAGGAGCCTCCCGTGCGGTACCCGCTGAACTCCGAACCCGACGGCGTGACCCCGTCCCCGTCCTTCCCCGCGGTCGAGGACGGCATCCTCGCCTTCTGGAAGGGCGACGACACCTTCCGTGCCTCCATCGCCCAGCGCGAGGGCTGCGACGAGTGGACCTTCTACGACGGCCCGCCGTTCGCCAACGGCCTGCCGCACTACGGCCACCTGCTGACCGGGTACGCGAAGGACGTCTTCCCGCGCTACCAGACCATGCGTGGCAAGCAGGTGCACCGCCGCTTCGGGTGGGACACCCACGGTCTGCCCGCCGAGCTCGAGGCGATGCGGCAGCTCGGCATCACCGAGAAGCACGAGATCGACGCCATGGGCATCGACGTCTTCAACGCAGCCGCCAAGCAGTCCGTCCTGCAGTACACCGACGAGTGGCAGCAGTACGTCACCCGCCAGGCGCGCTGGGTCGACTTCGAGGACGACTACAAGACGCTCGACGTCACGTACATGGAGAGCGTCCTCTGGGCCTGGAAGACGCTGTGGGACAAGGGCCTGGCGTACGAGGGCTTCCGCGTCCTGCCGTACTGCTGGAACGACCAGACCCCGCTGTCGAACCACGAGCTCCGCATGGACGACGACGTCTACAAGATGCGTCAGGACCAGTCCGTCACGGTCGCGTTCCCGCTGACCGGTGCGCGTGCGGAGGAGCTCGGGCTGACCGGCGTCCGCGCCCTCGCCTGGACGACCACCCCCTGGACGCTGCCGACCAACGCCGCGCTCGCGGTCGGTCCGGCGATCGCGTACGCGGTCCTGCCGGCCGGGCCGGGAGGCGCGGCTGACGGTGGCGCCGCCGGTTCCGCGACGTACCTGCTCGCGTCCGACACGGTCGCCGCGCACGCGAAGGACCTCGGCTACGCCTCGGCGGAGGAGGCCGTCGACGCCGTCAGCCGGACGATCGAGGGCCGGGAGCTCGACGGCGTCACCTACGAGCGCCTGTTCGACTTCCTGTCGGAGACCGAGGGCATGGAGAACGGCTGGAAGGTCCTCGTCGCCGAGTACGTCGAGACGGGCGAGGGCACCGGCATCGTGCACCAGGCCCCGGCCTACGGTGCCGACGACCAGGAGGTCTGCGCGGCCGCGGGCATCCCCGTGGTGCTCTCCCTCGACGAGGGCGGCCTGTTCACGTCGCAGTTCGGCGAGGTCGCCGGCATGCTCTGGTCCGACGCGAACAAGCCGCTGACGAAGGCCGTCCGTGACGCCGGCCGGCTCCTCCGCCAGGCGTCGTACGAGCACAGCTACCCGCACTGCTGGCGCTGCCGCAAGCCCCTCATCTACAAGGCCGTCTCGTCGTGGTTCGTCCGCGTCACCGAGTTCCGCGACCGCATGGGCGAGCTGAACCAGGACATCACCTGGGTGCCGGACAACGTGAAGGACGGCCAGTTCGGCAAGTGGGTCGGCAACGCCATCGACTGGTCGGTCTCGCGCAACCGGTACTTCGGCACGCCGATCCCGGTGTGGGTGTCCGACGACCCGGAGTACCCGCGTCAGGACGTCTACGGCTCGCTCGAGGAGATCGAGCGCGACTTCGACCGCCTGCCCCGCAACGCCGAGGGCGAGGTCGACCTGCACCGGCCGTTCATCGACGAGCTGACGCGGCCGAACCCGGACGACCCCACGGGGCGGTCGACCATGCGCCGCATCACCGACGTGTTCGACGTCTGGTTCGACTCCGGCTCGATGCCGTACGCCCAGGTGCACTACCCGTTCGAGAACCGGGAGTGGTTCGACACCCACAGCCCGGCCGACTTCATCGTCGAGTACATCGGGCAGACCCGCGGTTGGTTCTACGTCATGCACGCGCTCTCGACCGCGCTGTTCGACCGTCCGGCGTTCACCAACGTCATCAGCCACGGCATCGTCCTCGGCTCCGACGGGCAGAAGATGTCGAAGAGCCTGCGGAACTACCCGGACGTGTCCGAGGTGTTCCACCGCGACGGCGCCGACGCGATGCGCTGGTTCCTCATGTCGTCGTCGGTGATCCGCGGCGGCAACCTCGTCGTCACCGAGGAGGGCATCCGACAGGGCGTCCGCGAGTTCCTCCTGCCGCTGTGGTCGACGTACTACTTCTTCACCCTCTACGCCAACGCGTCGGGGGAATCGGGGTACCAGGCGAGCCGCAGCACCGCGAGCACCGACGTGCTCGACCGGTACCTGCTCGCGAAGACCCGTGTGCTCGTCGCCGACGTCACGACGCACCTCGACGCGCTCGACACCCCGCTGGCCGCGCAGGCGATCCGCGACTTCGCCGACGTGCTCACCAACTGGTACGTCCGGCGGTCGCGGGACAAGTTCTGGGCCGGCGCGGAGTCCTCCCCGGAGGCCCGTGCCGCGTTCGACACGCTGTTCACGGTCCTCGAGACGCTCGCCCGGGTGGCGGCGCCGCTGGCACCGCTCGTGACCGAGGAGGTCTGGAAGGGCCTGACCGGTGACCGCAGCGTGCACCTGACCGACTGGCCGTCGGCCGACGAGTTCCCCGCCGACGACGCCCTCGTCGCGGCCATGGACCGTGTGCGGGACGTCGCGTCGAAGGGCCTCGCGCTCCGGAAGGCGACCGGCAAGCGCGTCCGCCTGCCCCTCGCCACGCTGACCCTCGTCGTGCCGGACACCGCGGCCGTCGAGCCGTTCGCGGACATCCTCCGCGACGAGCTCAACGTCAAGCGCGTCGTGCTCGAGCAGCAGGCCGAGGAGTCCCTGTCGCAGTACGGCATCGAGCGGAAGCTCACCGTCAACGCCCGCGCTGCCGGCCCCCGCATCGGCAAGGCCGTGCAGCAGGTCATCCCGGCCGCCAAGCGGGGCGACTGGACCGCGACCGAGACCGGCGTGACCGTCGGCGGCATCGACCTCGTCGAGGGCGAGTTCACGCTCGACCTCACCGTGGCCGACACGTCGAAGGCGGTGGCGTTCCTCGACGGCGGCGGGTTCGTCGTCCTCGACACCGTCACCACGCCGGAGCTCGAGGCCGAGGGCATCGCCCGCGACGTCGTCCGCGCCGTGCAGCAGGCCCGACGCGACGCCGGTCTCGACGTCGGTGACCGCATCGTCCTGACGCTCCATGCGGACGAGACGGCAGCAGCCGCGGTCGGCGTGCACGAGACGCTCATCGCGAACGAGACCCTCGCCGGCGGAGTACAGGTCGTGCCCACGACGTTCGATCAGGACGAGGACACCGTCGCGGTCGGCGACGGAGCGAAGGTGACCGTGGAGGTCCAGCGCGCATGAGCGACAGCAACGAGTACGAGGTCCCGGCGGAGGACGCGGACGGGATCGAGATCCCCGTCGGTCCGGCGGGGGACACCGCTCTCGGCGAGGTACTGCCGTACGGCGGGGACGACGACGAGGTCCGGCGGGTCGAAGCGGCGCTCATGGCCCGGATCGGGGAGCAGGCACCCGAACGGCGTCTGACCGCGACCCGTCGTGCCGTCGAGCTCCTGGGCGACCCGCACCTGGCGTACCCGGTCATCCACATCACCGGCACGAACGGCAAGACGTCGACCGCCCGGATGACCGAGAGCATCGTCCGCGCCCACGGGCTCCGCACCGGACTCATGACGAGCCCGCACCTCGTCTCGATCCGGGAGCGCATCGTCATCGACGGCGAGCCGATCGAGCCGAGCCGGTTCGTCGAGAACTGGGATGACATCACCCCGATCCTCGAGATGACCGACGCCGAGCTCACCGCGAAGGGCGAGCAGCCGCTGACGTTCTTCGAGGCGTTGACCGTGCTGGCGCTCGCGTGCTTCGCCGAGGCACCCGTCGACGTGGCCGTGATCGAGGTCGGCATGGGCGGCGAGTGGGACTCCACCAACGTCGTGCAGAGCCAGGTGCAGGTGTTCACCCCGATCGCCATCGACCACGCGAAGCAGCTCGGCAGCACCGTCGCCGAGATCGCCCGCACGAAGTCGGGCATCGTCAAGCCGTCCTCGTCGATCGTCTCGAGCGCGCAGTCGCCCGATGCGCTCGCCGAGCTCGAGCGCGCGGCCGAACTCACCGAGTCGACCCTCGCGGTCGAGGGGTCGGCGTTCCGGGTCACGAGCGACACCCCGGCCGTCGGCGGGCAGCTCGTCAGCGTGCAGGGCATCGCCGGCACGTACGACGACCTGTTCGTGCCGCTGTTCGGCGCGCACCAGGCGCACAACGCGGCCGTCGCGATCGCCGCGGTCGAGTCGTTCCTCGGCCGCGGCAGCCAGGCCCTCGACGAGGACGTCCTCAGCGAGGGCCTCTCGAACGCGACGAGTCCGGGCCGCCTGCAGCCGATCGCGACCGGGCCGACCGTCGTGGTCGACGCCGCGCACAACCCGCACGGAGCCAAGGCCCTCGCCGACGCGCTGCCGGTGGCGTTCCCGTCGGAGCACGTCGTCGGCGTCGTCGGGATCCTCCGCGACAAGGACGCCCGCGGGTTCGTCCGTGCGCTCAAGGAGACCGTCGCGACCTTCGTCGTGACGCAGCCGCCGGGGGAGCGTGCACTGGACGCGGACGAGTTCGCCCGGGTCGTCGTCGACGAGGTCGGCAACGACCGGGTCGTCGTCGAGCCGTCGCTCGCCGGCGCCCTGCAGGAGGCCCGCGACCTGGCCGACGACGCGGACGCCGAGGACGCCATGGTCCTCGTCGCCGGGTCGATCGTCATGGTGGGCGCGGTCATGGACCTGGTGCACCAGGAAGGCGGGACGAAGTGACGGACGCAGGGCGTGCCTCCCGGCCGCCGCGCGCTCCGCGGGTGCGGCACCCGCGTCGTGACCGCGGAGCCCGCGAGAGCCTGCTGTCGATCACGCTCGGCCTCGAGGCGTTCATGTTCTTCTTCCCGATGCTCGTCGTCTACGGCAAGCACACGCTGCCGGCCGCCGTCGCCTTCGGCGGGGGCATCGCGGCGATCATCGTGCTCCTCCTCGCGTCCCGGATGACCGGTTCCCGGGCCGGTGTAGGGTTCGGGTGGCTGCTGCAGGCGGCCATCCTCGCCACCGGGTTCATCGAGCCCTTCATGGTCGTGGTGGGCCTGGTGTTCCTGGCGTTGTGGGTCTTCTGCTTCGTCAAGGGCGGTCAGCTCGACCGGCAGAACGCCGCCCGTCGCGCCGCACTCGGCGAGGACTGATCCATCCCACCTCGAACCGCAGGGAGTCCCGCTGTGTCCGAACTCGAAGAGACCCTCGTCCTCGTCAAGCCCGACGGCGTCGCCCGCCAGCTCACCGGTGAGATCCTCCGCCGGATCGAGGCGAAGGGCTACGAGATCGTCGACCTGAAGATGCTGACCGCGCCGCGCGAGCTGCTCGACAGCCACTACGAGGAGCACCAGGGCAAGCCGTTCTTCGAGCCGCTCGTGGAGTTCATGCAGTCCGGCCCGCTCGTCGCCGTGCGCGTCGCGGGCAACGGCGTCATCGCCGGTTTCCGCTCGCTCGCCGGCACCACCGACCCGACCTCGGCCGCCCCCGGCACCATCCGCGGTGACCTCGGTCGCGACTGGGGTCTCAAGGTCCAGCAGAACCTCGTGCACGGCTCCGACTCGGCCGAGTCCGCCGCCCGCGAGCTCGGGCTCTGGTTCGCCTGATCCGACTGACCTGTCCCGGTCGGACGGTGTCCGACCGGGACGACGACGGCCCCCGCACTCCTCGGAGTGCGGGGGCCGTCCTCGTACCGGCGCTCGGGTTACTTCGCGGACGCGCCGTTCGCCTCGACGAAGGCGGCGAACGCCTGGGCGTCGGCCCACGAGTTCGTGCCCTGGCCGTTGTACTGCTTGCCGTTGACGATGACGGTCGGGGTGCCCGTCAGCTTCGGCAGGTCGGAGTTCGGCAGCGGCTCGGTGAGCGCGCGGTTCGTGGCGTCGGCGACCCAGCCCGCGAACTCCTGGTCGGTGATGCAGGGTTCGACCTTCTCGTTCGTCGCGCCGGCCTTCTCCGCGATGTCGGCCAGCTTGTCGTTGCTCAGCCCGCGGGTGTTCTCCGACGGCTGGTTCTCGTAGAACGCGCTGTTGACGTCGAGGAAGGCCTCCGGGTCGTAGTTCGCGACGCAGGCCGCGGCGGCGGCGGAGCGGGTCGAGTACTTCGAACCGAGCGAGGCGCGGTCGAGCAGGTTGAACGGGTGCACCTCAAGCGTGGCCGTGCCGTCCTGGACCCACTGCTTGATCTGGTCCATGTTCCCGGTCTCGAACTGGTTGCAGATCGGGCACATGTAGTCCTCGTACACGGTGATGTTCGTGACCGAGTCGTCCTGCTTCGTCGGCGTCGGCTCCCCGCCCTCGGGAATGGCCTTCGTCTCGACGGGCACGATCTTGCCGCTCTCGCCGGTGAGGACGATGCCGTCGCTCGCCATGTTCTTCGGGCCCGGGCCGACGGGCTGGATCGAGTTCGCGATCACGAGCACGACGACCGCGACGACCGCGAGCGACCCGACGATGATCGCGCTGATCGTCAGCGTCTTGTTCCGACGCCGGCGGGCCTGCTCCTTCTGGCGGGCCTCGCGGGCACGCTCGCGCGCAGCGTTCCGGCGCGCCTTCTTGCTCTCGTTGTCGCTCATCGGGAACGAGCGTAATGCCCGCGGGCGTCGGGACCGGGCCCTGGCGCTGGGAAGCACCCCGGAATCCGGTGACACGTCATCTCATCGACCGCTGCTGACAGCCTTCCACCAACTCGTCGGGTCACGAAGAAGCCAGACGCGGGGCACGGAACGGCGGCACGATCGACAACGGTCCTGTGAAGCGAGGCAAGATCGTGTGGGGTGGCGGGCTCGGCGCTCGTCTCGTGATGCAGATGCAAGGGGGACCGATGACGATCGAGATGTTGTGGGAGCAGGACGATCCGGATGCGGTGCTCCGGGACCGTTTCGGGTTCGCGAGCGCTGAGGCCGTGGGCGACTGGGTCACCTCAGTGGTCGAGCGCCAGTGGGGTCTTCGTGTCGAGTCGCCCGAGCGGGTCGTGATGAGCGACCGCAACGCCCTCGCGTGGGTGCGCAGAGGCGACGAACGTCTCCTGCTGAAGTGGTCGGTCGCACCTGACCGGTTCGAACGGCTCACGTTCGCCGCCGAGCTCACTGCGTGGCTCGGAACACTCGGATTGCCCGTGTCGGCGCCGGTCCCGACACTCGCGGGTGAGGTGCAGGTGACGAGCGCTGGCATCTCGATGGGATTGCAACGCGTCATCGACGGCGGCCACCTCGACGTCGACGACGCCGATCAGGTCCGTGCAGCGGGAGCGACGCTCGCGCGGCTGCACGATGCGCTGCGCGAGTGCCCACTGCGCAGCTCGCGACCGGAGGTCCTGTCCGTGCCGGCACCCCTCACCGAGCAGATCGCGGGCTGGGTCACTTCCGACCCGTCGACGCTGTCCCCGGAGGCCCGAGACGTCCTCGGGCAGCTGCTCGAACGAGCACCTGCGGACCTGCCGCCCGTACAGATCGTGCAGGGTGACTACCGCGCCGCGAACATCCTGTGCGCAGGCACCGCTGTCGTCGGCGTCCTCGACTTCGAGGAGCTCCGACTCGACCATCGGATCGGCGAGCTCGCTCGTTCAGCGGTCATGCTCGGGACGCTCTTCCGCGACTGGGAGCCCGTTCCCGAGTCCGTCCGACAGCAGTTCCTGGATGGCTACCAGTCGGTCCGAGCCCTCACGGACGAGGAACTCCACTGGTGGCCGGTCCTCGTGCTCTGGTACTCCCTGGCACTCGTGCCTCCCGGGGACGACCCCAACGGCTGGGGTCGAGCAGCGACCGAGGTACTCGAGCACACGGCGAGGTAGGAGAATGCCGTCACGACAGTCGACGGCCATCAGACGACGAAGCGAGGGGCGACCGACTCTGCCACTCCGGATGGCGATGAGTTGCAGCAGCCGCGAAGTGCGGGGCGCGCTCGCGTCCGGAGTCGCCCTACTCCCGAAGGCGCTGACGGACGGGTAGCGCAATGGCACGCTTGGCTGGCACCTGTGGCAGGTGAACCTCGCGGCTCACTGGTCATCGCCACAGCACGCCAAGATGTGCCCACACTTCTGCAGTCAGTGGTGGCCGGGCTTCCACGGGCCTCGATCACGAACCTCGACGGCGAGTCAGCGGTCGTCACGCAACGAGCCGGCATCCTTGTTCCTCGCGCCGGGGTCCTCACGCTGAGCTCGGAACAGGCTCGGGCGTCCCGTTGACCGATGGGCTACCGGAGAAAGCCGGTCAGGAGGGCCAGCTCACCGATCGCCCTTCGGCTTGCGGAGTGCGAAGCGCCACAACCCGACTCCGGCACTGAGCCACAGGATGCCCAGGGCCGTGCTGAGCAAGACCAGCACTGTATCGACGTCGGGGCGAGTCAGACGCACGACCGACGTCGCGACGAAGACGACTCCGAAGACAAGCCCGATGGACCCCAGCACCTTTGCACTCACGACGTCCACGTGGCGAACCTATCGCTCGCGGTCAGAGAAACGGGAGCACAACGAGCATTCCGCCGACGAGGAGCGCGACACCACCAGCCACGATCACCCCCGCTGCGAGGACCGAGACCGTGCCGGTCAGGATCGCCAGCAGGCCGCTCAAGCCCGCGACCTGCCCGACCGCTGTGCTGGTCCGAACGCTCCGAGATCCACGGGCAAAGAGCTCCTCCATGTCCCTGGGGCCGTCGTCGGTGTGCACTCGCCGAGCATCGCACACGTGCTCGAGCGGCGTTGAAGGACCGGCTCAGCCACACATCGATGGCAGTCAGACGACGTGCTCGGCGAATGACCCCTGCGGGCGTCAGAGCGTCGTCAGCACCGTCGGGAACTTCACGAGGATCACCACGACGATGAACAGGTAGTTCGCCAGCGGGAACGCCCAGCAGAAGGGCAGCAGCGCGCGTCCGACGCGACGGGCCCCGTCACCGAAGGGCAGGTTCCCCTTCGCGAGGTTCCAGATCGTCAACACCCAGAACATCGGGATCGTCATCGCCCAGACGAGCATGCACCAGGGGCAGAGGTAGCCAATGAACCAGACGGTCTGCGTGAACAGCCAGGTGACGAAGACCCAGGCCAGGAACACGCCCGCGTTGAAGACCGTCCAGAACCACCTCGTCCCGCGGAAGCCCGCGAGGAGCACCACGCCGACGGCGATCGGGGCGACGAAGCCCATGAGCCCGAGCAGCGGGTTCGGGAACCCGAAGAGGTGTCCCTGTGCGCTGGCCATCACGTTCGAACAGTTCACGAACGGGCTGACGTCGCAGGACAGGACGGCCTTCGGGTTCTCGTACTTCTCGAACTCGTCGAGGACCAGTCGGAACGCCGCGTACAGCCCGACCACGCCGGTGACGAGCAGCAGGATCGCGACGGCGACGGGGCGGCGGGGAGCGACAGGCGTGGAACTCACGGCGTCATCTTCGCACGGGGCTCCCGACGTTCTCCGTGACCGCGTGCGATGATGGGGGAGTCACCCGGCCGATCCGGGCGACGACGAGAACTTGCCGGGCCACCGCCCGGACGTGATGGTGCTGTGAGAGAGCACCGTGACCGGACGACGCGTCACCTCCGACGCCGAGCCGCCGTGAGCCGGGTGCCCACGACGACGGACGCGGAGAAGACGGACCGGTCACGCAACAGCAGCGAGCGCGGGGGCGGAGTCGCCGCCCGCACCGAAACGAGAGAATTCCCGCCACCCACCGGGTGCGTGCGGGGTCGAGGAGTGCACCAGTCCATGGTGGATCAGAACGAGAACCAGAACCAGAACACCGACGACGCGCCGAAGCGCCGGACCCGCCTCTTCGGCGGCCGTCGCGCCCGGTCGGGCGGCCTGGAGGCCCACGAGCCGTCCGACGTCGCAGCGGACGCCGTCGACACGGACGGTCCCGACGCCGCGGCTGACGACGCCGCGGAGACGGTCGACGTCGCCGAGACGGTCGACGTCGCCGAGACGGTCGACGTCGTCGACGGCGCGGACGTCATCGACACCGCCGACGTGACGGACACGGCCGAGGCGGACGTCGAGCAGACGTCCGAGGCCGACGAGCTCGTGCTCGACACTGCCACCGGTCCCGTGCCCGTCGCGGTCGACACGTCCTCGGGTGCGGGCACCGCGCCCGACGACGTCAGCACCCTCACCGGGGACGCCACCGTCGCGGACACAGCCGGCACAGCCGCGCAGGACGAGACGGCTGCGCAGGACGAGACGGCCGCGCAGGACGAGACCGTCGGCCAGGACGACACGGTGGCCGGTCCGGACGGGACCGGTTCCGCACCGACCGCCGGCGCGGTGGACGCGGGCGACGAGGCGGACGCGGAGCGGGCCTCCCGTCCGGACCGGACCGGCGAGACGGCCGAGCCGACGCCCGCCGAACCGTTCGTCCCGAAGGCCACGAGCACGCTCAGCCTGATCTTCCACGCCCCGGTGCTGCCCGACCTGCCGGCCCGCCCCGAGCGCGACCGCTCCGGCCGCGACCGGTACGAGCGCAGTGAGCGTCCGGAGCGCGGCGGCCGCGGTGACCGCCACGACCGCGCGGACCGTTTCGACCGCGACGACCGGGACGACCGCCCCGAGCGGACGGAACGCCGGGACCGGAGCGACCGCTGGGACGACGAGGACCGTGACGAGCAGGGTGGCGGCCGTCGTCGCACCCGCCGACGGGGGAGCAGCAGCGACCGTGAGCAGGCCGAACCCCGCCGCCGCGAGCCGGAACTCATCACCGAGCCGCAGCGCATCAAGGGCTCGACCCGCCTCGAGGCGAAGAAGCAGCGTCGTCGCGACGGCCGTGACGCCGGGCGCCGCCGCCAGGTCGTGACCGAGGACGAGTTCCTCGCCCGTCGCGAGAGCGTCGACCGGCAGATGATCGTCCGGTCGAGCTCCTCCACGATCGAAATCGGCGTGCTCGAGGACAACGTCCTCGCCGAGCACTACGTCACGAAGTCGCAGAACGTCTCGCTCATCGGGAACGTCTACCTCGGCAAGGTGCAGAACGTCCTGCCGTCGATGGAGGCCGCCTTCGTCGACATCGGCCGCGGCCGCAACGCCGTGCTCTACGCCGGCGAGGTCGACTGGAACTCGGTCGACACCAGCCACGGTCGTCGCATCGAGGCCGCCCTCAAGCCGGGCGACAAGGTCCTCGTGCAGGTGACGAAGGACCCGGTCGGCCACAAGGGCGCCCGCCTCACCAGCCAGGTGTCGCTGCCGGGCCGCTACCTGGTCTACGTGCCGAACGGCTCGATGAACGGGATCTCCCGCAAGCTGCCGGACACCGAGCGTGCCCGTCTCAAGAAGATCCTCAAGGAGGTCCTGCCCGAGCACGCCGGCGTCATCGTGCGCACCGCCGCCGAGGGTGCGACCGAAGACCAGCTGACCCGCGACGTGCAGCGCCTCACCAGCCAGTGGGAGGCCATCGAGAAGAAGGTGCAGAACGGGCAGGCCCCGGTCATGCTGCACTCCGAGCCCGACCTGCTCGTCAAGATCGTGCGCGACGTCTTCAACGAGGACTTCACGAAGCTCATCATCGACGGCGAGTCCGCCCGCCAGACGATCGACGAGTACCTCACCGCCGTGGCGCCGGACCTCAAGGACCGCGTCGAGCTCTACGACGGGCCGGACTCGTTCGAGGAGTACCGGCTCAACGAGCAGATCGAGAAGGCGCTCGACCGCAAGGTCTGGCTGCCCTCCGGTGGGTCGCTCGTGATCGACCGCACCGAGGCCATGACGGTCGTGGACGTCAACACGGGCAAGTTCGTCGGCTCCGGGGGCAACCTCGAGGAGACGGTCACGAAGAACAACCTCGAGGCCGCCGAGGAGATCGTCCGTCAGCTCCGCCTGCGCGACATCGGCGGGATCATCGTCGTGGACTTCATCGACATGGTGCTCGAGGAGAACCGCGACCTGGTCCTCCGTCGCCTCGTCGAGTGCCTGAGCCGCGACCGGACGAAGCACCAGGTGGCGGAGGTCACCTCGCTCGGCCTCGTGCAGATGACCCGCAAGAAGATCGGCGTGGGCCTGCGCGAGTCGCTCGACGAGGTGAACGCGAAGGTCAACGACAACAACGCCGACCCCGGTCCGACCAAGGGGCGCCGCAAGGCGCGCAGCGGCAGCGGCAGCGGCAACGGCAACGGGTCGAACGGCGGCAACGCCACGACCGAGCAGAAGTCGTCGGCACACCAGATCACCGACGACGTGAAGCACGCGCTGTCCCGGATCGCTGCGTCCACCATCACGCACGACGAGTCCGGTGCGCCGCTGACCGGCATCGCCGCGACGGTGTCGCCGGCGTCCCCGGTGTCGGTCGCGTCGCCGACCTCGCCGGTCGCCCCCGCGGCGGAGACGCCGGCCGAGTCGACGGGCGGGTCGAAGCGGCGCCGTCGTCGCGGGAGCCGAGCCGGGGATCTGCAGCAGGCACCGGCGCAGCAGGCTCCGGTCGCCGAGCAGGCGTCGACGCTGGAGACGCCCGCGCCCGAGGCCGTCCTGCCCGGTACGACGGCCGGCGCCGACACGACCGACACGCAGCCGGAGGTCCCGGCCCCCGCGGAGCAGCCCGTCGCGCCGGCACCGGTCGCACAGCAGCCCGCCGTGTCCGAGCCGGCTCCCCAGGCCGCACCGAAGGAACGCCCCGCGGGTCGTCGTCGGGTCAGCTCGTCGGCCGCGATCACGCCGGCCGACACCACGGTCGCCATCCTCGACATCCCGGTCGGGGTCGCCAAGCGCGAGCCGCGACGGGTGAGCGAGGAGGCCGCGGAGTCGCTGCTCGACT
Source organism: Curtobacterium sp. MCPF17_046 (assembly GCF_003224295.1). Classification (NCBI taxonomy): domain Bacteria; kingdom Bacillati; phylum Actinomycetota; class Actinomycetes; order Micrococcales; family Microbacteriaceae; genus Curtobacterium; species Curtobacterium sp. MCPF17_046. Next base: position 113,625 of record NZ_QKLB01000005.1, read on the forward strand.
CGGTGCTGCAGGCGCTCCCGGAGCCGAAGCAGCCCGGTCAGGGTCGTTCCCGCTCGCGTCGCGTGTCCTCGGGCAGCATCAGCGCACCGGCCAGCCCCGCCGGGACCGACGGCACCGAGGACGACGGCACCGTCATCGTCGGACGGTGAGGTGACCGACGAGCAGCCGACGGCTGGTCGCGGCCCGGTCCCGGGTCACGACCAGCCCGGTCCGGGCTGGGGTGCGGTCCCGCCGCCGCGGTCGCACGCCGACCCGGCTCCGGCCGCCCCGGTCCGCGCCGCCGTCGTCGCGCCGGGCGCGTCTCCGCTCGCGACGACCGGGGCCGCCCTGACGGTGGTCAGCGTCGTCCTGGTGGAGTTCGTCGCGGGTCTGGTGGGCCTGGTCGGCACGAGCACGATCGTCGGGCCCTTCCGGAGCCACGGCGGGACGAGCCTGGTGGAGGCGTTCGTGCAGAGCGTCTTCGTCACCCGGTTCCCGTTCCACCTGGCGGCGTTCCTCGTGCTCGCCTTCCTCGCGCCCGTCGTGCCGAGGGTGCCGCTGCCCGTGGTCCTGCTCCGCGTCCTGCTCGCCGGTGCGGGCGGGACCCTCGCCCTCGCACTCGTGGGCCTCGTCCACGGGCTGGCCGAGGCCGCCGGGCAGGGGACCGTCGGACAGGCCCTCGGGCGCCTGCTCGTCGACGCCGTCACCACGCCGGTGCAGATCGGGCTGCCGCTCGCGCTGATGTTGCTCGGCTCGTCGACGGTGGCGTGGCTGTGGCTCGGACGCGCACGTCGCCGTCCGGCGGGAGCCCCGCGGGCCTGACGACCCGTTCCGGAGGCCCACTGGCGGCGTGCCGGCACCCGCGGTCGTCTGCAGCAGACGGTCGTGTCAGTGGCGCTTGTCGCGCTGCGGCACCCGCAACCCGCTCGCGATGAGCCGCAGCACCAGCTCGCGACCGGTCACGGGGGAGGCCCCGGACGCCACGAGTTCGTCGTACCGGGCCTGCGGCACGTCGTAGTGGTCGTGGTCGAACGCCCGTCGCGGGACGCCCGCGCGGTCGGCGAAGGCATGCAGCTCGTCGTAGGATGAGTCACTGACCAGGTGTGACCAGAGCGTGTCGTGCGCGGGCCAGGCCGGGGGATCGATCAGCACGGTCATCCCGCCATGGTACGTGTGTCGGCGTTTGACCCACCTGGTCGGATCGAGTATTCTCGATCCCTGGTGTCAGCGGGCCGTTCTGCCTGCGTCGCCGATCGACTCGGGGCGACCTGGGACCCGGGTGAACCGGGATCCGGGGCAAGCCGGATGGATCGCGCAGAAGTGGGCACCCGAGACTTCCCTCAAGCAGAGTTACGTAAGGAATCCACGTGGTTTACGCAGTAGTGCGCGCCGGCGGCCGTCAGGAGAAGGTCGAGGTCGGCTCGATCATCACCATCGACCGCATCAAGGCCGACGACAATGGCAACATCGACCTCGCGCCGGTGCTCCTCGTGGACGGGGACAAGATCACCTCCGCCGCGGCCGAGCTCGCGAACGTGACGGTCACCGCCGAGGTCCTCGCCGATCTCCGCGGCCCGAAGGTCATCATCCAGAAGTTCAAGAACAAGACCGGTTACAAGAAGCGCCAGGGCTTCCGCGCGGATCTCACGCGCGTCAAGGTCACCAAGATCGCGTAAGGCGGAGGTAGAGACATGGCACACAAGAAGGGTGCGAGTTCCACTCGCAACGGTCGCGACTCGAACGCACAGCGCCTCGGCGTGAAGCGCTTCGGTGGCGAGGTCGTCAACGCCGGTGAGATCATCATCCGCCAGCGCGGCACGCACTTCCACCCCGGCGCGAACGTCGGCCGCGGTGGCGACGACACGCTGTTCGCCCTCTCGGCCGGTTCGGTCGAGTTCGGCACCAAGGGTGGCCGCAAGGTCATCAACATCGTCAACGCGTAGTCACCGACGATCAGTTCAGCGGGAGGGGCAGGCCGTGTGCCTGCCCCTCCCGCTGTTTTCCCGTACGACAACCAGGAGTGAACCCATGGCGACGTTCGTCGACCGCGTGACCCTGCACCTGACGGCAGGCAACGGTGGCAACGGCTGTGTGTCCGTCCGTCGTGAGAAGTTCAAGCCCCTCGCGGGCCCCGACGGCGGCAACGGCGGTGACGGCGGCGACATCGTGCTCGTCTCCGACCCGCAGGTCACGACCCTCCTGGGCTACCACCGCTCGCCCCACCGCTCCAGCCGCAACGGCCAGCCGGGCATGGGCGACCACCGGAGCGGTGTCAGTGGCGAGACGCTCGAGCTCCCCGTCCCCGTCGGCACGGTCGTGTACGACGAGGACGGCGAGGTGCTCGCGGACCTCACCGAACCGGGCATCCGCGTCGTCGTGGCCCCCGGCGGCCAGGGCGGGCTCGGCAACGCCGCACTGGCGACCACGAAGCGCAAGGCCCCCGGGTTCGCGCTGCTCGGCACCGACGGCTGGAGCGGGGACGTCAGCCTCGAGCTGAAGACCATCGCCGACGTGGCCCTGGTCGGGTTCCCGAGCGCGGGCAAGTCCTCGCTCATCGCCGCGGTCTCGGCAGCGAAGCCGAAGATCGCCGACTACCCGTTCACCACCCTCACGCCGAACCTCGGCGTCGTCGAGTCCGGCACGACCCGGTTCACCGTCGCGGACGTCCCCGGCCTGATCGAGGGCGCGTCGGAGGGCAAGGGCCTCGGGCTCGAGTTCCTCCGCCACGTGGAGCGCTGCGAGGCCCTCCTGCACGTGATCGACTGCGCGACGCTCGACGCCGGCCGCGACCCGGTGAGCGACCTCGACGTCATCCTCCGCGAGCTCGAGCAGTACCCGGTCCCCGAGGGACAGGTCCCGCTCCTCGAGCGGCCGCAGCTCATCGCGCTGAACAAGATCGACGTGCCGGACGCCGCGGAGCTCGCGGCCTTCGTGACCGCGGAGTTCGAGTCGCGCGGCTACCGGGTCTTCCCGATCTCGACCGCGTCGCACAAGGGCCTGCGCGAACTCACCTTCGCCCTGGCCGACGTCGTCGAGCAAGCGCGGGCCGAGCGTGCCGCCGAGCCCGAGGTCGAGCGCATCGTCATCCGCCCGAAGGCCGTCGACGAGAAGCCCTTCACAGTCCGGGCCGAGGGCGGCGAGGAGCACCGCTTCTACCGCGTCCGCGGCGCGAAGCCGGAGCGCTGGGTCCAGCAGACCGACTTCACCAACGAGGAGGCGATCGGCTACCTCGCCGACCGGCTCGCGAAGCTCGGTGTCGAGGACGGCCTCTTCAAGGCCGGAGCCGTCGCCGGGTCCACCGTCGTGATCGGTGGCGACGGCGGGATGGTCTTCGACTGGGAGCCCACCCTCACCTCCACCGCCGAGCTCATCACGAGTGCACGCGGCACCGACGCCCGACTCGACCTCAACGCGCGCCCCACACGCAACGAGCGTCGTGCCGACTACTTCGAGCGGATGGACGCGAAGGCGGCCGCCCGCGCGGAGCTCGAGCAGGAGCGCCGCGCCGGGCTGTGGCAGGACGACGCCACCGACGCGGGCGTGCCCGACACCGCCTCGTCCGTCGAGCAGGCAGCAGCCGAGCGGGACTGACCCGGGAGCGACGATGACCGACACGACCGAGCGCACCGCCGGACCCGTCACCGAGCGGGCCGACATCCCGCGCGCGCGACGGATCGTCGTGAAGGTCGGGTCCTCCTCGGTCAGCGGGGACAACGCCGGGCAGATCGGCCCCCTGGTCGACGCGTTGGTCGGTGCGTACCGGCGTGGGACCGAGGTCGTGCTCGTGTCCTCGGGTGCGATCGCGACGGGCTTCCCCTTCCTCGGCCTGGACGGCCGGCCGGACGACCTCGCGACCCAGCAGGCGGCCGCCGCGACCGGGCAGGCCGTCCTCGTGTTCCGGTACCAGAAGGAACTCGATCGCCACGGCGTCACCGCGGCCCAGGTGCTGCTCACCGCCGGCGACCTGCAGAACCCGACGCACCGCGTGAACGCCCGCCGTGCGATGAACCGGCTGCTCGAACTCCGGGTGCTCCCGATCGTCAACGAGAACGACACGGTCGCCACCCACGAGATCCGGTTCGGTGACAACGACCGGCTCGCGGCACTGGTCGCCCGGCAGCTCGAGGCCGACGCCCTCGTGCTCCTGTCCGACGTCGAGGCCCTGTACACGAAGCCGCCGGAGCAGCCCGGCGCCACCCGCATCGACGAGGTCCGGTTCGGCGACGAGCTCGCCGGCGTCACCTTCGGCTCGATCGGCGCGGCCGGGGTCGGCACCGGGGGAGCCGGCACGAAGGTCGCGGCCGCGCGACTCGCCGCCGAGGCCGGCACCGCGGTCCTCGTCACGGCCACCGCGCTCGTCGAGCGAGCCCTCGGCGGCGAGCACGTCGGTACCTGGTTCCGGGCCGCACCACGCGCCTGAGCGCGGGTCGTCGACGGCCTGGAGGCGCGCCTCCCGTCCGTGTCCACAGGTCGCGTCACGCGGGTGGTCGCCGGTCTACGATCGGTCCATGTCCCGCACCGCCCCCGCACCGACCCTGGCCGACGTCCTGACCGCCGCACGCTCCGCATCGACGGCGCTCGCGACCGCGACGACCGCCGTCAAGGACGCCGCTCTCCGGGCGATCGCGCTCGAGCTGCGTGCGGGCACGGCCGAGATCGTGACGGCGAACCACGAGGACCTCGTCGCGGGGGAGGACGCCGGCCTGTCGTCGGGTCTGCTCGACCGACTGCGGCTCGACGTGCTCCGGGTCGACGCCCTCGCGGACGCCGTCGAGCACGTCGTCGGCCTGACCGACCCGGTCGGCCAGCACGTCCGGGGATCGGTCCTGCCGAACGGCCTGCAACTCACGCAGGTCCGCGTGCCGTTCGGGGTCGTCGGCGCGATCTACGAAGCACGACCGAACGTGACCGTCGACATCGCCTCCCTGGCCCTGAAGTCCGGCAACGCGGTCGTCCTGCGCGGCGGGTCGGCGGCGCAGCGGACGAACGCGGTCCTGGTCGCACGGATCCAGGACGCCGTCGCCTCGGTCGGACTCCCGCGGGAACTGGTCCAGACCATCGACGAGTTCGGCCGGCAGGGCGCGACCGAGCTCATGCGTGCCCGTGGGCTCGTCGACGTGCTCATCCCGCGGGGGAGCGCCTCCCTGATCCAGACCGTCGTGACCGAGTCCCAGGTGCCGGTGATCGAGACCGGGGCCGGGGTCGTGCACGTGTTCCTCGACGAGTCCGCGCCGCTCGACCGGGCCGTGGACATCGTCCTGAACAGCAAGGTGCAGCGGCCGAGCGTGTGCAACGCCCTCGAGACCCTGCTGGTGCACGAGCGGGCCGCGGAACGGCTGTTGCCCGTGCTCGCCGACCGGCTCCGTGGCGCCGGGGTGACCCTCCGTGGCGACGACGCCGCCCGGACGATCGTGCCCGGGGTCCTGCGCGCGACCGAGGCCGACTGGGCGACCGAGTCGATGGACCTCGACCTGTCGATCCGGGTCGTACCGGACGTGGACGCGGCCATGGCGCACATCGCCCGGTGGTCGACGCACCACACCGAGTCGATCGTGACGAACGACGTCGACACGGCGGAGCACTTCCTGGCCGGGGTCGACTCCGCTGTCGTCATGGTGAACGCCTCGACCCGGTTCACCGACGGGGGTGAGTTCGGTTTCGGGGCCGAGGTCGGCATCTCGACCCAGAAGTTGCACGCCAGGGGGCCGATGGGGCTCCCGGAGCTCACGAGTACCAAGTGGCTCGTGCGCGGGCAGGGACACATCCGCGGCTAGGATGGTCCGGAGTCTTCCTCGACCGATCGGAGCACTGCCAGATGTCACTCCTCGCTGAGGCCGCCGAGCACGCGGCCGGCGTCCCCGCGATCGTCTACCCGATCGTCGCCGCCTGCTTCTTCACCTTCCTGGGCTTCGTCACGTGGAGCTTCCGCGACGTCGCCTACCGCCACTCGCACAAGTTCCAGGCCACCCGTCAGCACGAGACCGGCGTGGACGAGTTCGGCCACTCGAAGATCTGACCAGCCCCCCGATGCTCGAGAGCACGGGTCGGCCGCGCATCGGGGTGATGGGCGGGACGTTCGACCCGATCCACCACGGTCACCTCGTGGCGGCGTCCGAGGTCGCGAAGCACTTCGACCTCGACGAGGTCGTGTTCGTCCCGACCGGTCAGCCGTACATGAAGGCGGACGTCACCGACGCCGAACACCGGTACCTGATGACGGTCATCGCGACGGCGTCGAACCCGATGTTCACGGTCAGCCGGGTGGACATCGACCGCCCGGGTCCGACCTACACGGTGGACACCCTCCGCGACCTCCGCGAGCAGCGCCCCGACGCGCAGCTCGTGTTCATCTCCGGAGCGGACGCGGTCCAGCAGATCCTGGACTGGAAGGACCACGACGGCCTCTGGGACCTGGCCCACTTCGTCGCCGTGACCCGACCGGGACACGCGTTGAGCATCACCGGACTCCCAGAACGGGACGTTAGTGTCCTCGAGGTCCCCGCGCTGGCGATATCCTCGACCGACTGCCGCGATCGGGTGAGAGGCGGGTCCCCCGTCTGGTACCTCGTACCGGACGGCGTCGTCCAGTACATCTCGAAGCACCATCTGTATCGGAGCGTTGCATGAGTCCGTCCGACGCGCAGCCGCCCCTGTCGCGGCGTCAGATGCGCGAGCGTGAGCGCGCCGCGTCCGGCGGTGCCCAGCCCGTGACCCCACCGCCGACCGTCGCCGCGACCAGCGCGCCGGAGGCCCGGCGTCGTCCCGGTTCGCACGTCGCGCCCGGCTCCGCGGCGCCCGCCCAGTCGGCCGTCCCGCGGTCCGCCAGCGCACCCTCGGGTGTCCCGGACCAGCCGCCGGCGTCCGCGACGGAGATCGTGCCCGGCACCGGCGGGATGTCCCGCCGACAGCTGCGGCTCCTCCGCGAGGCACAGGAGCAGGGCGGCCGTCCGGTCCCGCTGCAGAACCCCACCCCGCACTCCTCGGACCGCACGGTGCAGGACGTGCTCGGCACCCTGTCCGGTCCGGCCGCCGTCCCGGCCCCGGACGCACAGGTGCCGTCCCTCCCGACGCCCGCCGAGACGGCCGCGTCGGGCGTCGACCCCGAGCGGGTGCCGCTGGTGCCCTTCGGGTTCGCCGGCCCCGCCGACACCGCCGACACCGCAGACCGGTCGGACGACGACGCCGGTCAGGACACCCGCGCTGAGGACGACGGCGGCGAGACCTCGCACTGGCAGGAGCCGAACCCCGAGGTGTCCCACCTCGACCCGGCAGCCGTCGAGCAGGCCACGGCCGCCGACGGATCGCCCGATGCGATCGAGCCCCTCGAGGCGGCGGCCGCGCACGCGGAGGAGCCGCGCCTGCACCGCACCACCTGGGCACCGCACGACGCGGACCCGGACGACCTCGCGGTCACCGACGAGCCGGGTACGACGGCGGGGACCGGTGTCGACGACGTCATCCCGGCCCCGACCTCCGCCCCGGCTGCAGCGGCTCCCGGCGTGTTCCCGCTCGACCTGGACGACGACGACACGAACGAGGTCCCGCTGCCCGTCGTGCCCGCCGACGCCCAGGTGTCCGGACCGACCTCCGCCGTCCGTTCCGGCGCGGCGTCGGCGCCGGGCTCCGCATCCCGTCCGGCGTCGTCTGATGCCGGCCGCGAGCCGAAGCCGGTCACCACGGCCTTCGAGGCGCCGAGCGGCCACTGGTCCACCTTCGCGCACGACTCGAACGACGCCGAGGTCCACGACGAGGAGACCGGCACCCGCCGCGTCACCGAGGCGCGGTCGAACGCCATCATCCTGCCGAACTCGGCCCTGGCGGACCCGACCGGTGCGCTGAACGCCACCGGCGAGGTCATCCTCACCGGGTCGATCGACCTGCCGTCCTCGCTGTCCTCGACCGGGTCGCACCGGCCGATCGACGGCGCCGAGGTCGACCGGCTGCTCGACCAGCAGGACGAGCAGCCCGACACCGACGCCAGCCCGGTGCGCGCGAGCCGTGCGGTGTCGAGCCACACCTCGACGCGGCAGGTCGTCCTGGCCGCGGCGAAGCCCAAGGACTCGAAGGCGCCCGTGGTCCTGGCGGTCGCGGCCAGCGCGGTCGGGGTCGTCGCGGCGGGCGTGATCGTCGTCGCCCTGGTGGCCACCAACTTCTTCGGCTCGTAGCCGATCACCGGGTCGTCGGTCCGGGCTCACCGTCCTCGTCGGCATGGCCGTCGTCGGCGGTCTGACCTATGATCGACACCCATCATGAACATCGCGACGCCTCCGTCGGGATGACCACCGGAAGGAATCCGTGACCGCCTCCGCTCGCGCACTCGAACTCGTGCAGATCGCCGCCCAAGCGGCCGACTCCAAGCAGGCCGAGGACCTCGTCGCCCTCGACGTCACCCGACCGCTCCAGCTCACCGACGTGTTCCTGCTCGCCACCGGCCGCAACGAGCGCAACGTGCTCGCCATCGCCGACGAGATCGAGGACCGCATGCTCGAGGCCGGTTCGAAGCCGCTGCGTCGTGAAGGCCGCAGTGAAGGCCGATGGGCGCTGATCGACTTCGGGGACATCGTCGTGCACGTCTTCCACGAGGAAGAGCGCCAGTACTACTCCCTCGAGCGACTCTGGTCGGACTGCCCGGTCATCCCGCTCGACCTCCCGGTCGACCAGACGCAGGCGGCCGAACAGTCCGCGTAGCGGCGACGCGCCCGGGAGGCGACGGCGATTTCGTTCCCCCGTCTCCGCGTGGTGTACGCTGTACTGGTGCCTCCGGGGAACCGGAGGGACACCGACAGGCCGCTTGCGGCCGACGGGTCTGTGGCGCAGCTGGTAGCGCACCTGCATGGCATGCAGGGGGTCAGGGGTTCGAGTCCCCTCAGATCCACCACCGAAGCCCCGTTGCTCCCCGAGCAACGGGGCTTCTCCCGTTCCTGCCCCGTCGCCCGCCCGGGTCCCCGCGGCCGATACGCTGACCGCATGAGCAGCGCAGCCCCCCGGTCCGGGTCCCAGACGTCGATCGCATCCTCCGGCTACACCGCCGACATCGCGAGCGTCGGCGCGACCCTGCGGGCACTCCGCCACGACGGCCGCGACCTCGTCACCACCTTCGACGCGGACGAGGTACGACCGGTCTTCCGTGGGGCGGTCCTCGCCCCGTGGCCGAACCGAGTGGTGGACGGCCGGTACACCTTCGGCGGGACCGAGCACGAACTCGCCCTGACCGAGCCGAAGCGCTCCCACGCCCTGCACGGACTGGTCGCCTGGACGGAGTTCGCCGTGCTGGAACACGACGTCGACCGTGTGGTGCTCGCCACGACCGTGCAGCCGCAGGAGGGGTACCCGTACCGGGTCGAGGTCCGCGTGGAGTACCGCCTCGACGCCGACGGCCTGCACACCACCGTCACCGGCACGAACACCGGCGACGACCGGGCACCGTGGGGGACCGGCCCGCACCCGTACCTCCTCGCCGGCGCGGGCACGGTCGACGACTGGACGCTCACGCTCCCGGCCGCCGAGGTCCTCGAGGTCACCGAGGACCGGCTCATCCCGACCGACCTGGTCCCGGTGCACGACGAGTTCGACCTCCAGACGCCGACGCACATCGGACCGCGGTTCATCGACCACGCCTTCACCGGCTTCGACCGCGACACCGACGGCATCGCGGCGATCACCGTCACGGCAGCGGACGGACACGGCGTCCGGGTCGCCTTCGGCCCTGAGTGCGGGTGGGCGCAGGTGCACACCGCCGACCACGTGGTCCCCGGGTACCACCGTGCCGGGCTGGCCGTCGAGCCGATGACCTGCGCGCCGAACGCCTTCAACGCCGACGCCTTCGCCGCCGACGTGGACGCCGGCCTCGTCGTGCTCGAGCCGGGCGCCGCCCACGCCGCCGCATGGACGATCTCCGCGGTCTGACGGCCGAGGCGGTTCCCACCCCGTCCGTCGAGGGAGGCGCCGGCCCGCGGCTCGAGACCCGCAGGCTCGACGGCCCGGTCGACCTCGCCGTGCTCGCCCGGAGGACCACGACCGACCTGGTCTGGTTCGACTCCGCACTGCCGGAGGGGGCCCCACCGTCGGCGGGGCTCCGTGCCGCGTGGTCGGTGCTCGCCCTCACGGATGGACCGTTCGCCGCGCGGTTCCGTCACCAGGACCGTGTCGCCCGGCTCGACGTGTCGCCTGCCGCCGGGTCGTGGTTCGGGTCGTCCCGGGCCGAGGACCGAGCCGCGTTCGCCGTCCTCGACGACCTCCTGCAGCGCACACCGACGCTGGACGCACCGGCGGACGGCTGTGCGTTCGCGCTCGGGTGGGTCGGCTTCCTCGGGTACGAGCTCGGGCGTGAGGTCGACGGGCCCGACCGGACCGCGGACGGACACGCGGACGCCGACCTCCGGTTCGTGGACCGTGCGGTCCTCGTGCGGGGGGACGGAGCCGCCTGGGCGCTGACCCTCGTGGACGACGACGAGCCGGACGCGTCCGCGGCGAACCGCGCCTGGTCGGCCGGGCTGTGCGGCGCGGACCCGGACGACCGGGAGCCGGCCGCTCCGGAGCCGCACGACGACCTGGCGGACCGGGCCACGGGCCTCCCGGACGGTGGTCGGGAGCCCGACCGGTCCCTCCTGGAGGCGTGTGGTCGCGTCGACCGCGCGGCCTACGAGCGTGCGGTGGACACGTGCCGTGACGAGATCCGCGAGGGCAACGCGTTCCAGGTGTGCCTGACGACGGCGTTCGCCGTCCCGGACGCACCGGATGTAGCAGACGCACCGGACGCCCTGGACCGCCCCGGGGCCGCCGGCGACCGCCACCTGGCGGAGTACCTGCGGATCCGCCGGAGCGATCCGGTGCCGTTCGGCGCGTACCTGCGGACCGGTGACCTGCGGATCGCCAGCCGGTCCCCGGAGCGGTTCCTGCGCATCGACGCCGACGGCGGTGTGCTGGCCGAGCCGATCAAGGGCACCAGACCGCGTCACGTCGACCCGGTCGAGGACGCCGTGGTGCGCGCCGACCTGACGACCAGCGCCAAGGACCGGGCCGAGAACGTGATGATCGTGGACCTGCTGCGGAACGACCTGCAGCGGACGGCGCGCCCGGGGTCGGTGCGCGTCGAACGGCTCTGCGACGTCGAGACGTACGCGAGCGTCCACCAGATGGTGTCGACGATCGCCGGTGTCCTGGCACCCGGAGCCTCCCGGGCCGCGGTCGTGCGGGCGGCCTTCCCGCCGGGGTCGATGACGGGAGCGCCGAAGCGCAGTGCGACGGCGATCGCGGACCGGCTGGAGGGTGCCCCGCGCGGGGTGTACGCCGGGGCGATCGGGTACTTCTCGGCCAGCGGTGCGGTCGATCTGTCGGTGGCCATCCGGACACTGGTGACGGTCCTCCACCCGGACGGGTCCGTGCGGCGCAGGACGCTCGGGGCGGGCGGCGCGGTGACGTGGTCGTCCTCGCCGGAGGACGAGGCCGACGAGGTCGAGGCGAAGACGGTGTCGGTGCTCCGCGGGGTGGGTGCGGCGGCGCACTGGTAGCCCTCGAACAGGTGTTCGAGCCGCTGCCACCGGATGTCGGTGCCGGTTGACATCATCGAACACATGTTCGAACATGAGGGCATGCAAACGGCGACGGCACTCCGGTCGTCCGACGAGCGCAGCGACCGCGGACGCGGGGACCGCGAGCACGTCGGGCGGAACGGTGCTGCTCGCGGGGGCGCGGACGGGGCTCGCGGGGCCGACCACGTCGGAGCAGCGCGGGCGGCACTCGACCGGATCACCTCGCTGCGGTCGCGGGTGGCCGACATGGAGTCCACCCGGGTGGACACCGACGGGCTGCCCACCGCGGACGCCCTCGCCCCGCTGCTGCCGGGCGGTGCGATCCGCGCGGGTGGCACCTACGCCGTGCCGGAGTCGGTGCTGCTCGCCCAGACGATGCTGCAGGCGGCATCGGCGGCCGGCGCGTGGTGCGCAGTGGTCGGCGTGCCCTCGTTCGGTGTGGAGGCGGCGGCCGCGGCGGGGATCGACCTGGAACGACTCGTGCTGGTGCCGGACCCGGGCGACCAGTGGCTCGCGGTGACCGCGGCCCTCGCCGACGTCGCGCAGATCGTCCTCACCCGTCCCCTCGGCCGCGTGGTGCCCGGTGACGTCGCCCGGCTCTCCGCGCGTCTCCGGCAGCGCGGGGCCGCACTCGTCGCGCTCGGGTCCTGGCCCGGGGCGGACGTCACCCTGCGCGTCACCGAGTCCCGGTGGAGCGGGATCGGCCACGGTCACGGGTACCTCACCGAGCGACGGGTGACCGTCACCGCGTCGGGGCGCGCCGGTGCGGTCCGACCGACGAGCGCCGAACTGCTGCTGCCCGCTGCGGACGGCTCGGTCCGCGCGGCCGTCCCGACGACCGCGGTCGCCGCGGTGCCGGTCGACGAGCGGGTCCTGCGTCCCGTCGCGGTGGCGTCGTGAGCCCCCGCGGGCGCCGAGCGCTGGTGGGCGCGCCGAAGGGCGGGGGAGCAGGCGCTGCACTGTCCGGCGTCGGGATGCCCGGTGTCGGGATGCCCGGTGCGGGAGCCGTCCGTGCGGACGCACTCAGCCGGGGAGCGGGGCTGCCGGAACCCCCGCCGACCCGCACGATCGTCCTCTGGTGCCCGGACTGGCCCGTCATCGCGGCCGCCCGGGCAGCCGGCGCGCCTCCGGAACAACCGTTCGCCCTCATCGCCAAGGGCCTGGTCTTCGCGAGCTCCGCCTCGGCCCGGCAGGTCGGGGTGGTCCGAGGGCTGCGGGTGCGGGAAGCGCAGGCACGCTGCACCGACCTCGTCACCCAGCCGTACGACGACGCGCTCGACCACCGTGCGTTCGAGCCGGTCATCCGCGCCATCGAGGAAGCAGCACCCGGGGTGGAGGTCCTGCGCCCCGGGACGATCGCGCTGCGGGCCCGCGGTCCGGCGCGCTACCACGGTGGAGAACGGGCCGCGGCGACCGTCCTGGCGGGCATCGCGGCCGACCACGGCGCACCGGGTGTCCGGGCCGGGGTGGCCGACACCCCGTTCGCCGCCGAGCAGGCCGCACGGGCACGACCGCGGCGGCCCGGGGAGCGCGTCCGGATGGTGCCGGTCGGCGGGTCGGCGGAGTTCCTCGCCCCGCTGCCGCTCGGCGTGCTCGGCGACCCGGACCTCGCGATGGTCCTCGGCCGACTCGGGATCGCGACGCTCGGGGACTTCGCCGCGCTCACCGACGAACAGGTGCGCGACCGGTTCGGCGTCCCCGGGGCGTTCCTGCACCGCCTCGCCGGTGGGCGCGACCCGCGGGAGGTCTCCGCGCGCGAGGTGCCGCCCGACCTCGAGGTCCAGGCGTCCTTCGAACCGCCCCTCGACCGCGCCGACCAGATCGCCTTCGCGTTCCGCCGCTCCGCCGACGACTTCGCCGCGAAGCTCCGTGCAGCCGGTCTCGTGGCGACGACGATCCGGGTCGGCATCGTCGACGAGCGGGACGTCCTGCTCGAACGGGTGTGGGCGCACCCGCGGTGGTTCGACGCGGCCGACGTGGTGGACCGGGTGCGGTGGCAGCTCGCCGGCGGGGTCGACCCGACCGGGCTCGAGGCGCCGGTCACCTCGGTCGTGCTCGAACCCGTCGCGGTGGACGACCTCGCGAACCACGAGCGCGGACTCTGGGGCTCCGGACCCGACGAGCGGGTGCACCACGGCCTGGCCCGCGTACAGGGCATGGTCGGGCACGACGGTGTCGTCACGCCCCGGATCGGTGGCGGCCGCACGCTGGCGGAACGCATCGTGCTCGTGCCGTGGGGGGACGCACCCGCCGGGGGCGAGCGCGCACTCGCGGTGGTCCGGGACCGCCCGTGGCCGGGCAAGCTGCCCGGGCCGCCGCCGGCGACGGTCCTCGAGCGGCCGCGCCCGGTGGACGTCGTCACGGCGGACGGCGGTCCGGTGGACGTCGACGACCGGGGCACCCTGACCGGCGAACCCGGACGCTTCCGGTCGGACGGCGACCGTGGCGGACGGTTCGCACCCGTCACGGCGTGGGCGGGGCCGTGGCCGCTCGTCGTGCGGTGGTGGGAGTCGGGCGGACGACGACTGCACCGCCTGCAGCTCGTCGACGCCGAGGGGCGGGCGTGGTACCTGGTCCTCGCCGACCACCGCTGGTGGGCAGAGGCGATCGCGACGTGAAGGACGGACACTGATGGGGTACAACAACCCGCCGATCCCGTGGTCGCAGTTCGAGCGCGCCCTCTCCGACAAGCGGAGCCCGGGGACGACCCCCGAGGGTGACGGCGGCGACAGCCCGGCCTGGTCGCGGAAGCGTGCGCCGTACCGTCCGGCGGACGTCGCCTCGCCGGACGCGCCGCCCGCCGTGCCGTACGCGGAACTCCACGCGCACTCGACCTTCAGCTTCCTGGACGGGGCGAGCCCGCCCGAGCACCTGCTCGAGGAGGCCGCGCGACTCGGCCTGCACGGACTGGCGATCACCGACCACGACGGCTTCTACGGTGCCGCGCGGATGGCCGAGGTCGCCGAGACGTACCCGAGCGTCACCACCGTCTACGGCGCCGAGCTGTCCCTCGGACTGACCGGACCGCAGAACGGCGTGCCCGACCCGGAGGGCTCGCACCTGCTGCTCCTCGCCGACGGGCAGGACGGGTACCACCGGCTGGCCGGCGCGGTGACGGCCGCGCACCTCGCCGCGGGCTCCGAGAAGGGGCGTCCCCGGTACGACCTCGACGACCTCGCCGAGCGGTCGGGCGGACGGTGGCGGGTGCTCACCGGCTGTCGGAAGGGCACCGTCCGCCAGGCCCTCGAACGCGGCGGCGAGAGCGCTGCCGACCAGGCGCTGCGGGCGCTGCTCGACCGGTTCGGGACGGGCTCCGTCGTCGTGGAGCTCTCCGACCACGGGGACCCGCTCGACAGCGCCCGGAACGACGTCCTCGCCGCGCTCGCCGCCCGGCACGCGCTGCCCGTCGTGGCGACCGGGAACGTGCACTACGCCACCCCGGACCGGTTCCCGGTGGCGACCGCCCTGGCCGCCGTCCGCGCCCGGCGCAGCCTGGACGAGATCGACGGGTGGCTGCCCGCCGCCGACACCGCGCACCTCCGGTCCGGCGCCGAGATGGCCAGGCGGTTCGCCCGGTGGCCGGGTGCCGTCGAACGGAGCGTGGTGCTCGCCGACGAACTCGGCTTCCAGCTGAAGACCGCGAAGCCCGGGCTGCCCGACCTCGACGTGCCGGACGGCCACACGGCGATGACCTGGCTGCGCGAGCTCACCTGGCGTGGGGCCCGTCGGTTCTACCCCGGGGACGCGGACGGCGTCGACGCGCACAAGCGGGAGCGCATCGAACGCGAGCTGTCGGTCATCGAGGACAAGGGCTTCCCCGGGTACTTCCTCATCGTGCGCGACATGGTGCAGTTCGCCCGCGAGCGGGGGATCCTCTGCCAGGGGCGGGGTTCGGCCGCGAACTCGGCGGTCTGCTACCTGCTCGAGATCACCGCCGTCGACTCGATCCGGTACGGCCTGCCGTTCGAGCGGTTCCTGTCGGCCATGCGCGACGAGGAACCGGACATCGACGTGGACTTCGACTCCGACCGGCGCGAAGAGGTCATCCAGTACGTCTACGACAAGTACGGCCGGTTCAACGCCGCGCAGGTCGCGAACGTCATCACCTACCGGCCGAAGGGCGCGGTGCGGGACATGGCGAAGGCACTCGGACACAGCCCCGGACAGCAGGACGCCTGGTCGAAGCAGGTCGAACGGTGGGGTTCGGTCACCGAGAGCCAGGACCACGACATCCCGGAGCCGGTGGTCGACCTGGCCCAGCAGGTCCTCGGGTTCCCGCGGCACCTCGGCATCCACTCCGGCGGGATGGTCCTGACCGACCGGCCGGTGGGCGAGGTCGTGCCGATCGAGCACGCCCGGATGGACGGTCGGACCGTGCTGCAGTGGGACAAGGACGACTGCGCGTACATGGGGCTCGTGAAGTTCGACATGCTCGGACTCGGCATGCTCGCCGCGCTGCAGTACTCGTTCGACCTGGCCGCCGACCACTGCGGGGAGCGGTGGGACATGCACTCCATCCCGAAGGAGGAGCAGGGCGTCTACGACCAGCTCTGTCGCGCGGACACGATCGGCGTGTTCCAGGTGGAGTCCCGTGCGCAGATGGGCACGCTGCCCCGGTTGCTGCCGCGTCGGTTCTACGACCTCGTGATCGAGGTCGCCCTCGTGCGTCCCGGGCCGATCCAGGGCGGGGCGGTGCACCCGTACATCCGCCGGCGCACGGGTGAGGAACCGGTGACCTACATCCACCCCGCGCTCGAACCGGTGCTGGAACGGACGCTCGGGGTCCCGCTGTTCCAGGAGCAGCTCATGCAGATGGCCATCGCGGTCGGCAACTGCTCCGGGGACGACGCCGACCTGCTCCGTCGGGCGATGGGGTCGAAGCGCGGCCTCGAGAAGATCGACCGGCTCCGGGACAAGCTCTACCGGGGCATGGCGGAGAACGACATCCACGGCGAGGACGCCGACGCCATCTACGCCAAGATCCAGGCGTTCGCGAACTTCGGCTTCGCGGAGAGCCACTCGATCAGCTTCGCGCTCATCGTCTACGCGAGCGCGTGGATGCGGCTGCACTACCCGGGGGCGTTCCTGGCGGCGCTGCTCCGTGCACAGCCGATGGGGTTCTACTCGCCGCAGACCCTCGTCGCCGACGCCCGCCGGCACGGGGTCCGCGTGCTCCGGCCGGACATCCTGCGGTCCGAGGTCGACGCGACGCTCGAACCGATCGAGGGTCTGACGGACGCGGTCGGGGACGACGCCTGCCTGGCCACCGAGCAGCCGCCGGTGCTGCCGTTCGACCGGGACGCCCCCGACGACACCGCCGCACACCGTCGTGACGGTGCCTCCGCCGTGCGGCTCGGCCTCGCCGAGGTCGCGTCGCTCGGCCGCCGGAGCGCCGAGCGGATCGTCGCCGAGCGGCGGGCGAACGGACCGTTCACGGACATGTCCGACCTCGCACGTCGGGTCGGCCTCACCACCGCGCAGCTCGAGGCGCTCGCCGCCGCGGACGCGTTCGAGTCGCTCGGGGTCGATCGTCGTGGTGGCATGTGGTCGGCGGCGCAGGCGGCGGCGGAGCGCCCCGACCAGCTGCCGGACACCCAGGTCGTCGTGCAGCCGCCGCTGTTCGGGCAGATGACGAGCGGGGACGTCCTCATCGCGGACATGTGGTCGACGGGGATGTCCACGGACGACCACCCCGTCGGGCACCTCCGCGAGCGGTTGTCGGCGCGCGGGGTGCTCAGCGTCGAGGACACCAGGACGGCGGAGACCGGCCGGCGCGTGGAGGTCGGCGGGATCGTGACGCACCGGCAGCGCCCGGCGACGGCGTCGGGGATCACGTTCCTCAACGTCGAGGACGAGTCAGGCCTGGTGAACGTCATCTGCAGCGTCGGGGTGTGGGCCCGGTACCGCCGGGTGGCACGGGAGTCCCCTGCGGTCATCGTGCGGGGGATCCTCGAGCGGTCACCGGACGGGGTGGTCAACCTCGTCGCGGACCGCATCGAGCACCTCCCGCTCGCCGTCCGGACACGGTCGCGGGACTTCCAGTGACCGCCGCTCCCGTCCCCGGGACGCACCGCTGGTGACGACACACCGGGAGCCTGTGACGCGCACCGACCGCCGCTTCCGTCCGGGTCAGTGCGCTGCGCGCACCGCCGGAGCGTCCCGCACCTCGGGCACCCGAACGGTCACCTCGAGCCCACCCGTCGGCAGGTTGCGGAGGGCCGCCGTGCCGCCCGCCCGTTCCGCCACCGCCCGAACGATCGCGAGCCCGAGGCCGGACCCGCCCGGCATCGGGACCCCGCCGGTGGTCGGGTCCGGGTCGCGGCGGGAGGTGCGGGCCTCGTCGGGTCGGGTGAAGCGGTCGAACGCGACCGGCACGAACGACTCCGGGACGCCGGGGCCGTCGTCCGTGACCTGCAGCACCCCCTCGCCGGAGGCGGCCCGCCAGCTGACGAGCACGGTGCCTCCGCGGGGGAGCGCCGCGACGGCGTTGCCGGCGGTGTTCGTGACGAGCTGTGCCATGCCCCCGGTGTCGAGCCGGTACCGCGGCTCGTCGGAACCGTCGGAACCGTCGGCCACGGTCGGCGGTTCGAGTTCGAAGTCGACGGTGACGTCCTTCGCGCTCGCGATGAGCCGCACCCGGTCGACGGCGGCCATCACCTCGTCACCGAGGTCCGACCAGGTCGTGGCGGACTGCGGGGCACCGTCGGCCGCGCGGCGCTCCGACTCCTCGATCCGCGAGAGCGTGAGCAGGTCGTTGGCCAGTCGGGAGAGCCGGGCGACGCTGTTCTTCGCCCGCTCGATGTGCGCGGCGAGTGCGCGGGCGTCATCCCGGTCGAGCGCGGCGAGGTCGAGCTGCGTGGTGAGGATCGCCAGCGGTGTGCGGAGCTCGTGGCTCGCGTCCGAGACCATTTGTCGTTCGCGTTCGGTGGCCTGTCGCGTCCGCGCCAGGAAGGCGTTGAGGGTCGTCGCGAGCGAGGCGAGTTCGTCCTGCGCCGGGCCGACCGGCAACTCGGCACGTTCGGGGGCGACGGACAGCCGCTCGGCTTCGCGACGCATCCGGTTGACCGGACGGAGTGCGGTGGTGGCCAGCACCCACGACGCGACGCCGAAGGCCAGGAGGATCGCCAGACCGGTGAAGGACAGCGTCGTGGTGAGTTCGTCGACGACGATCGCCTCGGCCTGCGAGTTGCGGGCAGCGACGACGGTCCAGCGACCGGCCTGGTTCACCGGGTGTTCGACGACCACGCGGTACTGGGACCCGCCGAGCTCGACGACCGAGGTGCCGGCCGGCGTCGTCCGCAGACTGCCGAGCGACTGCTCGAGGCGGCGCGGCATCGAGGACAGGGTGATCTCACCGGTGGGGGAGACAACGGCGACGAACTGGGCGTTGCCGGGTGGTGAGAGGTTCGGGTCGCTGTCGACCTCGAGCGTCGCGACGTACGGGTCCGTGTCGGCGTCGAGCAGGGTCTCGGTGGCGCTCGCGACGACGTTGACCACCTGCAGGCGCATCACGAGCACGAGCAGGGCGATGACGACGGCGGCGATGACGGTCGACCCGATCGTGATCCGGGCGCGCAACGACAGCGACCGCAGTCGGGACGGTCGGCGCCCGGCCACCCGCCCCGCGGTCACGCCGCCGTCCGACCGCACCACGCGGTCGTCAGGCCGTGACGAGGTCGAGCCGGTAGCCCCGGCCGCGCACGGTGCTGATGGCCACGGTGGCCTCCTGCGCGACGAGCTTCTTCCGCAGGTAGGAGATGTACTGCTCGACGACGTTCGGGTCGACGTGCTGCGAGCCGTCCCAGACCTCCTCGAGGATCTTCGGCCGGTCGACGACGGTGCCGACCGAGCGCGCGAGGAGGCGCAGCAGGGCGAACTCGGTGGGGCTCATCGCGACCCGCTGCCCCTTGACGGACACGCGACGGGCCTCCGAGTCGATGGAGACGTCCCCGACCTCGATGGTGCGCGGGGCGCCGGTCGGCTCGCGACGCCCCAGGGCCCGCAGACGTGCGGTGAGTTCGGCGAAGGCGAAGGGCTTGGTGAGGTAGTCGTCCGCGCCCGCGTCGAGCCCGAACACACGGTCGTCGACGGCGTCCCGCGCGGTCACGAGCAGGATCCGGACCGGGTCCTCGCGCTCGCGGACGCGCCGCGCCAACTCGAAGCCGGACATGCCGGGCATCATCACGTCGACCACGGCGATGTCGTAGGGCTGCTCGCCCAGGGCGATGAGTGCCTCCACACCGTTCTCGACCGCGGTGACGCGGTACCCCTCGGCGGCGAGCCCGCGCTCCATGAGCGCGCGCATCTCGTCGTCGTCCTCGACCACCAACAAGCGCATCTGGACCTCCTGCGACCATCGTGGCACCGAACGCGGACCGCGTGGGCGGTTCCGTCGTCACGACGCCTGAGCAGCGACACAGCCGACCGGTGCGGGCTGCGGTCAGTGGACACCCGAGACTGACGGGTACTGACGGTACCCCCTTCGTTGCTATGCTCCGCCTCGGACGCTGCACCCGACAGACCGTCCTGTACTTGGGGGAAGCATGCACGACCCGGACCTTCCGGAGATCGTCCGCCTGCGCGCCGAGCTCGACTCCGCCTGGAAGGGCGTCGTCGGCCTCGGAGCGCTCGACGGACCACACCGCGACCGCGTGGTCGCCGACCTGCGCACGGCCGTGCCGGACAGCGCCGGTCGCGCAGCACGGGCGGTCGGACCGGAGGCGGTGGTCGCCGAGATCGGCCGTTTCGCCGACGTGGAGATGGGCACCTCGGACCCGACGTGGCCCGCAGCCGACGTCTGGCGCGAGGTGCTGTCCACCGCCACCGAGGCCGCACGGGCAGCGGGCGAGCGGGTCTGCTGAACCGGGGGTCGGCGTCAGTCGTCCTCGCCGAGGAGTTCCTCGCGCACGCGTCGGACGTCCTCGAGCAGTGCCCCGATGAGCACCCAGTGCCGGGAGTTCGGCCGGACCACCGCGAGCGGGGCCGTCAGGGCGTGCTCGAGCCTGGCGTCCTCCGGGCCGTCGTCGAGTTCACCCGGCGTCAGCCGCGCTGACTCCACCTGTGCACCGAGGCGTCGGACGTCGGCGCCGATCCGGGCGACCTCGGTGGCGATCCGACCGACCATCGGGTCGGCCCGCAGGTCGGGGGCGGTGTTGTCCCGGACGGCACGGGTCATGCCGGTCACGCGCGTGACGAGGACCCGGAGGTGTTCGGCGACCGCGACGTCCCGCTCGAGGATCGTGCGGTGCCGGCCGCCACGCGGGTTCATCGTGAGGGAGTCGCGCGCCGACGTCAGCGCCGCCTCGGTCCTGCCGTGCTGCTGGCGGAGTGCGCGGGCCTGGCGGAGTGCCTCGTCCCACCGTCCGGCGTCCCACCCCTCGGTCAGTCCGACGGCGATCCGCTCGAAGGCGGCGGCCGTGTCCCGGGCGAGCCGCGCGACCGCCAGGTGCGCGGGTTCGATGAGCACCGGCGGGACGATGACGGCGTTCACCGCGAGGGCGACGACCGCGCCGACCACGGTCTCGAGGATCCGGTCGGCCGAGTAGTTCGGCGTGACGACACCCGCGGTGAGCACGAGCATGCCGCTGATGCCGACCTGCGTCGCGGAGGTCGGTGTGAGCCGCAGTGCCCAGGCGAGCAGGATCGCGAGGACGACGACGAGCAGGACGACCGCGACGGCGTCGCCGAGGAGCAGGTGCACCCCGGTGGCGAGCACCACGCCGAGCAGCACGCCCGCGCTCCGCTCGAGGCCCTTGACGAACGACTGGTTGATGCTCGGCTGGACGACGAGCAGGGCGGCGATCGCGGCGAAGGTCGGGAAGGGCCCGCGGATGAGCAGTTCGCACAGGAGCACCGCCGCGACCACCGCCACCGCGGTCTTCACGACCTGCAGGAAGGGTGTGCGACTCGAGCTGCGGAGGGGCGCGACCGGGTTCACGCTCCCACGGTAGCCACGAGCCGCACGCCGAGCCGGGCACGAACGCGACGGATCCCCGGTGACACGGTTGACTGTGGACGTGTGGCCGAACCATGAGCGAGTCATCCCCGAGGCCTTCGCGGGGTCCGGGACGACGGTCGTCGCCGCGCGCGCTCACTCGGTCGAGCCGTCCGGCAACGGCTACCTGTACGGCTACGAGGTGGACACCGTCGACCGGGCCGGCCAGCGCGCCACCGTCCTGACCTACGTCGACACCGGTGGCACCCACGACCAGAACAGCGCCATCGTCACCGACCCGACGACCGGCGACCCGGTGTCGGTGTGGGCCTACCCGAACGACCCGGGCCTCCCGGTCCTGCCGCAGGTGACGTACCGCGACGCCGTTGCGGAGCTCCTCACCACGCTCGGGCTGCCGGTGACGAACCCGACGCTGACGGTCGCCGCGTACCGACCGGGGAAGCGCGCCGTCGTCCGCGTGGACGCCCCGGAACGGACCCTGTTCATCAAGATCGTCCGTCCGCACCGGGTCGCCCCGATCGTCCGGACCCACGAGCAGTTCGCCGCCGCCGGCCTCCCCGTGCCGCGGGTGCTGGCGAGCCGCGGCGACGGACTGCTCGTCCTCGAACTCGTCCGCGGCGTGCCCGCCGGCAGCCGGATCACCGACATCGCCGACGACCCGCGGTTCGTGGCGTCCCTCGCCGCGCTCACCGGGCGTATCGCCACGGTGCCGATGACGCAGCAGGCCCGGGCCGACGCGATGGACCACGCCGACTGGCACCGTCGGACGCTGACGACCGCGCTCCCCGGCGACGCCGAGGAGATCGACCGGCTGTACGACGCCATCGGCCGCCGCTCCATCGGGTGGGCCGCGGGCCAGAAGCAGGTCGTGCACGGGGACCTGCACCTCGAGCAGGTGTTCGTCGACGAGGACGAGCCCTGGCGCATCTCCGGCCTGCTCGACATCGACACCGCCGGCTGGGGACACCCGGTGCGGGACATCGGCGCCGTGGTCGCGCACCTCGTCGTCACCGGGCTCTGGCACCGGTCGCGCGAGGACGCCGAGCGTGGGGCCGCCGCCGAGCGTCTCGCCGACGCCGTCGCCCGCGACTGGGTCGCCCGCAACCCGCAGGAGGCCGAGCGCATCGGACCCGCCATCGGCGCGCAACTCCTCGCCCACGCCGGCGGCCAGGCCACCACCGGGTCGGCGAACGGCATCGCGACGGCGGAGCAGCTGCTCGCCGCGACGCGGGCCGCCCTGGCGGAGCCGGCCCCGAGCCTCCCGTCCGGTTCCGGCCGTCCGCGGTCCGCGCCGCGCGTCTGACCAGCGGTCCCGACGAGGACGGCTCCGGCTGCGGTCCGGGAGGCAGCGCCGCCGCGCATCGACGGCGACCGGCCGGGAGGCCCGCCACGCGCGGAGGGCGGGGAGTCGCCTCCGACGTCGGCTGGGGAGTAAACTGACCGCGCACGCACCGCGTGCTCGCATGTCGCGTCGATTCCTGCCGCGACGACCGGTCGCCTGACCGGTGCGGGTGCCGGATCCGCGTCGTCCGGGTTCGGACCTCCTGGGGTGGGCCTCTCATCGAGGCGTGGCCCTCCGGAGGGCGGAGCTCTCCGGGGGCACAGTTCCGGGACGACGCGTGCGTGCGACGGCGCCTGACCTCCCGCGCAGGCCGTTCCATCGACCACCGGTCCTCACCCTGGGCCGTGCGATGCGGTCAGCCGGACGATCCGGTGCGCTCCGGGCCACGGCGGCCCGGGGAGGACCCGGGTGCGACGGACGCACCGACACGACTTCCGCCCGTACCGGGTGGCTCGCCCCGACGAGGGCGGAACAGGAGGAGCCTTGGCTCGATCAGGTACCCGCCGCGCTGCCGGTGGCACGCGGACGGCGTCGCGCCGGACCCGGCCGCTCGACAACGACGGCCTCATCCCCGTCCTCGCCCGTGCCGTCCGCGAGGTCGAGGCCGCCGCGCAGCGCGGAGCCCTCAAGGCCACGAACCGCACGAAGTTCCAGGCAGTGGCGCTGCTCATGCGTGAGGAGCGTGCCCGCGTGAAGGCGGACACGACGCTCACCGACGCACAGCGTGCCGAGCAGCTCAAGCGCCTGGACGGCGTCGCGACGATCCTGGCGAAGACCGCCGCCCGGGACACCAGCGTCATCCAGCTCCTGACCGAGGAGGCCGCGGTCTCCGAGGCCACCCGCACCGTGAAGCGCGACATGATGATCGCCGCCGGCATGGAGCTCCAGCCCGAGGACCTCGTCATCGCGGCCGAACCCACCGCGGCGGTGGAGACCCCCGAGCGTGCCGTCGTGCCGCAGGCGGTCGTGCAGCGCCAGCTCGCCAACCCGTTCCTGCCGCCGGACTTCGCGCTCGCCGACCAGCCCGTCGCCCATCCCCGCCGGCTGGCGAACTGGGAGCTCTTCGGTCCGCTGTTCAAGTCGTTCGAGTACGGCGCCGGCGGGGGAGCAGCGTCCATGCCGCTGCCCGAGCCCGCGTCGCTGCGCACCCCCTCCGGTGTGACGCTGATGAAGCACCAGGCCGAGCTCGTCACCTCCGCCGCGCAGGGACACCGCACCTTCCTGCTCGCTGACGAACCGGGTCTCGGCAAGACCGCGCAGTCGCTCCTCGCGGCGGACGCGGCCAAGGCCTTCCCGCTGCTCGTCGTCGTCCCGAACGTCGTCAAGACGAACTGGGCGCGCGAGGCCGAGCGCTGGGTGCCGAACCACCGCGCGACCGTCATCCACGGTGACGGGCAGGACCTCGACGGCTTCGCCGACATCCTCATCGTCAACTACGAGATCCTCGACCGGCACGTCGGCTGGCTCGGCACGTTCGGCTTCAAGGGCATGGTCGTCGACGAGGCGCACTTCATCAAGAACAAGGAGTCGCAGCGCTCGAAGTACGTGCTGCAGCTCGCCGA
The DNA here is from genome assembly GCF_003224295.1 of Curtobacterium sp. MCPF17_046. Lineage (NCBI taxonomy): Bacteria > Bacillati > Actinomycetota > Actinomycetes > Micrococcales > Microbacteriaceae > Curtobacterium > Curtobacterium sp. MCPF17_046. The sequence goes on from NZ_QKLB01000005.1 coordinate 137,994, forward strand.
GAAGATCCGGGAGCGGACGGCGAACCCGCTGCTCATGGCCCTGACCGGTACCCCGCTCATCAACTCCGTCGAGGACTTCCGCACCATCTGGGAGTTCCTCGGCTGGATCGACGACAAGAAGCCCCGCGCGCAGCTCATGAACGAGCTCGAGGAGATCGGGCTCACCCCGGCCGACCAGGGCTTCTTCACCGAAGCGCGGAAGGCCGTGATCGACCTCGGCATCGTCCGACGGCGCAAGGTCGACGTCGCGGCGGACATCCCCGCCCGCCGGATCGCCGACATCCCCGTCGAGCTCGACGGCGACGAGGGCCGCTCCATCCGCGACGCCGAGCGCGAGCTCACCGCGAAGCTCGTCAAGCGGTACCACCAGGCGCTCGCCGCCCGCACTGGCCAGGACCCGGTGGTCGGCATCGACGAGAAGCTCGTCCGCCAGGTCGCCCGCTGGGAGCTCGAGGACCAGGACGCCTCGTCCACCGGCGAGAACGTGTTCTCCATGGTGCGGCGCATCGGCCGGGCCAAGGCGCAGCTCGCGGCGGACTACGCGGCGCAGCTCGCCTCGAACGTCGGCAAGGTGGTGTTCTTCGCGAAGCACCTCGACGTGATGGACCAGGCCGAAGAGGTCTTCGCCCGTCGGCACCTGCGCACGGCGACGATCCGCGGCGACCAGACGCCGGCGCAGCGCACGGCCGAGATCGACTCGTTCGTGAACGACCCGGACGTGGCCGTCATCGTCTGCTCGCTCACCGCGGCGGGTGTCGGGCTCAACCTGCAGGTGGCGTCCAACGTCGTCCTCGCCGAGCTGTCCTGGACGAGTGCCGAGCAGACGCAGGCGATCGACCGCGTACACCGCATCGGGCAGGAGGAGCCGGTCACCGCGTGGCGCATCATCGCCGCGCAGACGATCGACACGAAGATCGCCGAGCTCATCGACAGCAAGGCCGGACTCGCGGCCCGGGCGCTCGACGGCTCCGACGAGGAGGTCGTCGACTCCGGCGACATCCAGCTCGACGCCATGGCCGCGCTGCTCATGGACGCGCTCAGCCGCTAGCGCTCGGTGCGGCGCTCGCTGCCCAGCCCCGGCGCCGTTCGGCACCGCACAACAGGAACCCGCTCGAACCACGGACGTCCGTGGTTCGAGCGGGTTCTCGTTGTGCTGGGCCAGCTCGCGCCGGGCCGCGCCGCGCGCGTCAGACGCGCGACTGGACCTCCGCCAGGGACGGGTTCGTCGCGGTGCTGCCGTCCGGGAACACCAGGGTCGGCACGGTCTGGTTGCCGCCGTTGACCTCGGCGACCAGCTCGGCGGTGCCCGGCGTCTGCTCGATGTCGACCTCGCGGAAGGGCACACCGGCCTTGGTCATCTGGTTCTTCAGCCGGGCGCAGTAGCCGCACCAGCTCGTGGTGAACATGGTGACGCCGCCGGCCTGGGGCACGAACGCGTCACGGGTGATCGTCTCGCTCATGTCCTCATTCTCGCCCTGCTCCCCGGGAGGCTCTTGACCGGGTTGTCCTACATAGCTAGGTTACGAGCATGGAACCGTTGCTCCGCGTCACCGCTCCGACGCTCGACGTCCTCACCGCCCTGCTCGCGGCAGAGGGCCCGGCCTGGGGGCTGCAACTCATCAAGGTGGTCGGACGGCCGTCCGGCACCGTGTACCCGATCCTCGAACGACTCGAGCGTCAGGGGTGGGTCGACTCCAGCTGGGACGACGACGCCGAGCGTTCCGGGCCCCGTCGCCGCCTCTACGAGTTCACCGCCGACGGGCGTCAAGCTGCGGACGAGCTCGTCGACGCTCGACGAACAGCCGACGCCGCAGCCACCCGTCCCGCACCGCGCCCGAGCACCCGGCCGGTGACCTCGTGACCGCGTTCAGCCGCGCCCTCGTCGCCGCCGCCGTGGCCATCTCACCCGCCGAGCACCGCCCGGTCCGGCGCGAGCAATGGCAGGCGGACCTGCGCGACGCGGCCGACTTCGGGCTCTCACCGACGGCGTTGGCCTTCGGCGCCTTCACCACCGCACTGTTCCACCGCCGAGGGGTTCGGCGTACCACCTGGGGAGAGACCATGACCACCGCACCGTTCTCGAAAGCGGCGACACCACACACCATCCGCACCGTCCCGGTGCTGGTCACGGTCGCCGTCCTGGCGATCCTGATGACCGGACCGTGGCTGATCCTGCAGCCCAACTACGGGTACGAGAGCGACCTCGACCGCACCGTCGGCGTGATCGGTTTCTGGCTCCTGTCGTACCTGGTCCCGGGCGCAGCGGTGACCGCGGCGGCCTTGCTCCTGCCCGGATCGAGTCCCGGTCGCCGTCGCCTCGGTGCCGCGTTGATCGCGGCCGCTGCGGTCGGTGCGGTCGTCACCCCGCTTGTCGTCCCGGATTCTGGTTGGCCCGTCAGCATCCTGCCGGCGGTGCTGCCGTCCCTCCTCGCGCTCGCCGGCTGGCTCGTCGCGATCGAGGCGCCACGACGCGGCTGGCTGCTCCTGCTCGTTCCGCTCGGAGTGGCGACCCTGATCGAGAGCGGCGCGCTGTGGGTGGTCGTCCCGATCCGGCTGCAGCCGTGCATCATCTCCCTGCTCGGGCTCGCCGTGGTCGTCGCCGGGCTCCTGGCCTGGCGAACCGCTCGGTCCAGCCGAGGCACCCGTGGTGAGGAGCATGCCGCCACCCTGGTAGACAGGACCGCGTGAGCGACACCCACCTCGAGATCGAGCGCACCTACGACCTGCCCGACGGAGCCCCGCTCCCCGACCTGATCGGCGTCGGCGGCATCATGCGGGCTGACCACCAGGAGCCGTTCGAGCTCGACGCCACCTACTGGGACACGCAGCGGTACGACCTCGTCGCCGCGCACGTCACCATCCGCCGTCGCACCGGGGGACACGACGCCGGCTGGCACATCAAGCGCGCCGAGTCCGACACCGTCCGGCACGAGCAGCACTTCCCGCTCACCGAGGACCCGGACACCGTGCCCGACGAGGTCCTCGCCGCCCTGTTCACCGAGCGTCGGGGCCGCGGACTGCACCCGGTCGTCCGCATCACCACCACCCGCACCGTCACCCGCCTGCTCGACGAGGACGGCGACCAGATCGCCGAACTCGCGGACGACCGGGTCGTCGCCGAACGGCTCGACGACGACGCTCCGGCCGACCCGCGCACCTGGCGGGAGGTCGAGGTCGAGACCGTCGGCGGTGTGGACGAACAGGTCGCTCACGAGCTCTTCGCCGCGCTCGACGGTCGGTTCGCGGCCGTCGGCGCCGGCCCCGCCGCCGTCGCGTCCAAGCTGGCACGCGGGCTCGCCGGAGCACCGGCACCGCGCCTCCAGACCGTCGACCGTCCCGAGAAGGGGACGACCGCGCGCATCCTCACGAAGCGTCTCGGGAAGCTGCGCTCCGCGCTGCTCGGCCAGGAGGCCCGGCTGCGCTCCGGCGAGAACGCTGAGCTCCGCGACGTGGCCGCGACGACGCTGGAGATCGCAGCGATCCTGCAGACCTACCGACCCGCGTTCGCCGCCGGTGACGCCGTCGACCGCGCCGTCGCCGGCGCCGACGCCCTCGCCGACGTGGCCGCCCGTGCCGCGCTCGCCGAGTACCTGGTCGAGCGGCTGCCGCGGGCGTCGACGCCGGCGCAGGACGCCCTCGTCGACGCCATGACCCGCGAACGCATCCTCGCCGCCACGCGCGAGCGACGCGACTCCGCGGTGCGGGACGTCGTCGCGGCGCTGCACGGGGAGCCGTTCCTGGAGCTCCTCGACGCCCTCGACGACGCCGTCGAGCGGCCCGCCCCGACCGAGTGGGCGCTCCGGTCGCCGAAGAAGGTCGCCCAGGACGTCACCGCAACGGTGAAGCCCCACGTCCGGGAGCTCGTGCGCGACGCCGTGGCCGACGACACCTCCGACACGGCGGCCGCACGCGAAGCAGCCGACCGGGCTGCGACCGAACTGGCCTGGCAGGGGACGATGCGCGCACGACTCGCGATGGACGTGCTCGGGGACGACGCCTTCCCGCACGCACTGTGGAAGCGCATCGGGACCGCCGCCGACGTCCTCACCGAGCGGGTGCGGTCGCTGTACGCACTCGACGCGCTCCGCACGCACTCCGGGATCGCCGATCGCGGAGGCGAAGGGACGTTCGGGTACGGCGTGCTCGCCGGCGACCGGGTCCGGCTGGCGGAGGAGTCCTACGACGAGGCGGTGCACGCGCTCAACCGCGTGTGACCGTCGGACACGACGACGGCGCGCACCCGGGTCGGGTGCGCGCCGTCGTCGTGTCGGTCGCGGGGTCCGCTCAGCCGGCCGCGATCGGGTTCGCCGTCGCGGCCGCAGGGGAGACGTCGGCCAGACCGAGGACGTCGAGCAACCAGGCCAATTCGAACGCCCGCTCCTTCCACGAGTCGTACCGTCCGCTGACGCCACCATGGCCGGCGGCCATCTCCGTCTTCAGCAGGACGGGAGCCCCGACCTCGCGGAGCTTCGCGGTCCACTTCGCCGGCTCGACGTACAGCACGCGGGTGTCGTTGATCGAGGTCACGGCGAGGATGCGCGGGTACTGCACGTCGTCGCGGACATTCTCGTACGGCGTGTACTCGCTCATGTAGCGGTAGACCTCGGCATCGTGCAGCGGGTCGCCCCACTCGTCCCACTCGATCACCGTGAGCGGCAGGTCCGGGTCGAGGATGCTCGTCAGCGCGTCGACGAACGGCACCGCGGCGAGGATGCCCGCGAACCGCTCGGGGGCCAGGTTCGCCACCGCGCCCATCAGGAGCCCACCGGCGCTGCCGCCCTCGGCCACGAGCTGGTCGGCGCTCGTCCGACCGCTGTCGATCAGGTGCTCGGCGACAGCGACGAAGTCCGTGAAGGTGTTCTTCTTCGTCAGGGTCTTGCCGTCCTCGTACCAGTGCCGGCCCATCTCGCCACCACCGCGGACATGCGCGACCGCGAAGACCACCCCGCGGTCGAGCATCGACAGGCGCATGACGCTGAAGCCGGGGTCGATCGAGTGCTCGTACGACCCGTAGCCGTACAGGTGCAGCGGCGCCGGGGCGTCCGCGTCGACGGCGTCCTTGCGCCACACCAGCGAGATCGGGACGCGGGTGCCGTCGGCAGCGGTCGCCCAGTCGCGCTCCTGCACGTAGTCGGCCGGGTCGTACCCGCCCAGCACCGGCTGCCGCTTCAGGACGGTCACCTGTCCGGTCGTCAGGTCGAGGTCGCTCACCTCGGACGGCGTCACGAAGGACGTGTACCCGAGGCGGAGGGTCGGCTGGTCCCACTCGGGGTTGCCGCCGAGTCCGGCCGAGAACAGTGCCTCGTCGAAGGGGACCTCGTGGGGTTCGCCGTAGCCGTCGCCCTCGATCGGGATGACGGCGATCCGGGGGAGCGCCTCGGACCGGTACTCAAGCGCGAGGTGCCCGGCGAAGGCGTCCACCGACTCGATGCGCCGCTCCTCGTGGTGCGGGACGACCACGCGGCGGTCGGAGGTCGAGGTCGGGTCGTCCGCGGGCACGTCGACCAGCTCGAAGTTCTCCGCGCCGTCGTTGTGCAGGACGAGCAGACGGTCGCTGCCCCCGACGATCGCGTGCTCGATCTCGTACTCCACGCCCTCGCGACGCGGCCACACCACACGGAACTCGCCCGTGGGGTCGGACGCGTCGAGGACGAGCGCCTCGGAGGTGATCTTCGACCCGAGCTCGATGACGATGTACTGCGACGAACGGGTGACCCCGACGCCGACCCAGTACCGGTCGTCCGGTTCCTCGAACACGACCACGTCGGCGTCCGCCGCGGTGCCGACCTCGTGCCGCCAGATGCGGTCCGGGCGCCAGGACTCGTCCACCGTCGGGTAGAAGACGTACCGCCCGGAGGGGTCGAACGTCGCGCCGGCTCCGGTGTTCGGGATGGTGTCGGGCAGGTCCTGCCCGGTCTCGAGGTCGCGGACGGCGAGCGTGTACCGCTCGTCACCCTCGACGTCGACGCCGTACACGAGGCGGCTGCCGTCGTCGCTGATGTCGTACGTGCCGAGCGAGAAGAAGTCGTGTCCGTCGGCGAGGGCGTTGCCGTCGAGGACGACCTCCTCGCCAGGGAGGGTGGCTGAGCCCTCGTCGAGGGACGGCGGCGTCCAGTCGTCCGGCCCGCTGATCGGGGCGCGGCACTGCACGCCGTACTGGCTGCCCTCGCTCGTGCGGGTGAAGTACCACCACTGGCCCATCCGCACCGGCACCGAGAGGTCGGTCTCCTGCACGCGGCTCTTCACCTCGTCGAACAGGCGGTCCCGCAGCGCACCGAGGTGCTCGGTCTGCGCTTCGGTGTACCGGTTCTCGGCCTCGAGGTACGCGACGGTGTCCGGGGACTCCTTGTCACGGAGCCATTCGTAGTCGTCGACGAAGTCGATGCCGTGGTGGGTCCGCGTCACGGGCCGCTTGGCGGCGGTCGGCGGGGTGGTCACGTCGTGCTCGCTGGTCACCGGCCCACCCTATGCGTTCGGGATGGAGGCCCGACCCCGGACGGAACGCTCGAGGCGCTCGATCCCGCCGGCATCGTCGGAGAGCGAGCCTCGTCGTGCTGATGCTCGCGCGGGATGCAGTCCGGTCCGTGGCCGGCCCCTCCGACACCACGTCGGCAGGAGGGGAGCTGGTCGGTTGCTCCGTCGCCTGTCATGATCGCGTCGTTCTCGACACTTCCAGGTGAGAGGGGGCATCAGTGGATGACGACACCGAAGCCGACGCAGCACTGGCTCGTCGGCTCGCGGACGGGGACCGGACGGCGCTGGCCGACGCGTTCGACCGGTTCGCGCCGACCCTGACGCGCTACGCGTGGGCGCTGGCCGACAGCCGGCAGGACGTCGAGGAACTCGTGCAGGACACCTTCCTCACGCTCTGGCAGAAGGCTGCCGGACTCGACCTGGCCACGAGTGCGCTGCTGCCGTGGCTGCTCGTGGTGTGCCGCAACCACGCCCGCAACCAGGCCCGACGCTCGGCGAAGAACCGCGGGGACGAGCTCCCCGAGGAGCTCGCGGCGCATCCGGGTGCCGACGAGGCCCGCGAACGCCTGCGCTGGGTCCGCGACGAGATCGCAGCACTGGCACCCACCGACCGACGCATCTGCGAGCTGTGCCTGCTCGAGGGCCACTCCTACGCCGAGGCCGCGCAGATCCTCGGCCTCAGCGTCGGGGCGGTCACCCAGCGGGTCTCCCGCTCGCGCGCACGACTGAAGAAGGCGGTGATGCACGATGAACACTGAGCCCCCCACCGGAGACGACCTGCAGCGGATGCTCGTCTCGATGAAGCACACGGTCCTCGACCGCGCCGAGGACCGTCGCCCCGCACCGCGCCGTCGCGGCCGACGTGCCGGTGTCGCGATCGGCGTGATCGCGCTGCTCGGCCTCGGCGCCACGAGCGGCGCTGTCGCCCTCGGGATGATCCCGCAGCCCTTCACGGCCTCGGCCCCCGCGCCGTCGCCCAGTCCCACCGGACCAGCGATGCCGAGCACGCCGGCAGCGGCACCGGTCCGGGAGATCCCCGACTCCACACCGACACCCACGGGCACGAAGGGCGCCTTCGCGCTCAACGACCCCTCCACGTGGACCATCTCCGGTTCTGAAGTCGGACCGATCGCGATCGGCGGTGAGTTCGAGGCCGAGGGCGACGACCTCCGCGTCGCTTACCGGTCGCTTCCACCAGGCGAAGGCTCGTGCACGGTACCGGGCACGTGGGCACGCGAGGGCTACTCGACCATCGAGCTCGCCTGGGAGGAGACGGAAACCTCCGGCGCCCTCGTCAGATCGGTGTCCGGCGTTCTGATCACGGCGGAGGACGGCGGTACTCCGACGAGCCTGGTGCCCGGCCCGACGACGGCAGCTGGGATCGGTGTCGGTTCGACGATCGGGGAGGTCCGTGCGGTGTACCCGACGCTGGTCAACTCGACGCCGGACTTCTCGGGCCCGGGGTCGATGTGGGACGTCACACGAGCTGACGGTGTACTGCGCTTCCAGGTCGGAACTGACGGGGAACACGTGAACGCCATCTGGGTCAGTACCGATCCGAACCGACCGATGGCCGTCTGTGGTGTCTGAATCGGCCGTTCCGCGGTCGAACTGGTCTCCTTCCAGGCTGTCGAGTCGAACGGTCCATCAGGAACCTCAGCTCGTGGATCGTGCGTCCACGACCGGTCTGTTGCTCCATCAGGACGACCCCGGTGCCGCTGCCGCCCGGATCCGCTCGGCGAGTGCGTCGAGTTCGGCCAGCACGTCGGCCGCGACCCACGCCCGGTCGCGCCGACGTTCCGTGACGGGGCGGAGCACGCCGGCCTCGACCAGCTCGTCGATCACCGCGTCGGTCCACGGCAGGTCCGCCGGGAGCGCTGCGCTCACCGCGGCCTCGGTCAGCACAGGATCGGCCAGGAGGACGCGGAGGAGGTCCGAGTGGTGTGTGACCCGCGGTCCGTGACCGGTCGGGCGGACCGCGCTCCGGTCGTGCTCGATCTCGTCGAGTCGGAGCGCGGCGAACTCGACCTCGTCGCAGACGACGCCGACCGCCCGCGCCGTCAGGCCGACGATCCCGTCGACGGCGCCGTCCCGGTAGCGCTCGAGCTCGGCGAAGTAGCCCGCTCGATCGGCGACCAGGGCGGCGGCCACGGGCACGACGAGCGCGGTCGTGACGCCACGCCGCCGCAGGACCGCGTTGACGAGCGCTCGTCCGATCCGACCGTTGCCGTCGGTGAACGGGTGGACGGACTCGAAGTGGGCATGGGCGATCGCGGCCTGCGCCAACGCGTCGACGTCGTCCCGCGCGAGGAACGCGAAGAGGTCGGCCATCGCGGCGGGGACGTCGTCCGCGGGCGGCGGCACGTACGCGGCGTCCCGGGGAGACACCCCGCCGCCGATCCAGTTCTGCACCCGACGCCACTGCCCGGCGGCGGGGCCGTCCACCGGGTCGTCCCGCATGAGCACCGCGTGGGCGTCGAGCACGGACCGCTCGGTGATGCTGCCCCGACCGGCGGCCGTGATCATCCCGCGCAGGGCGGCGGTCGCCCCGACCATCGCCGTGGCACTGCCGTTCGCGCGGATGCCGACGAGCGCCCGGGCGTAGTCGTCGAGCGTGGCGTGCTCCTCCTCGATCCGGGACGACGAGACCGCCTCGGTCCGGGCGAGCAGCAGGTCGAACGCGGCCGTGCGGTCACCGAGCCGGCGGTCGAGGTCCGCCAGGCGGTCGGTCGCGCGTGTCAGCAGAGCGGCGAGGTCGGGCGGCGCCACGTACGTCTGCTCCGCGATCGCGGGCGGCACCGCGCACCGCACCGAGCGTGTCATCCGGTCGGCGCGCGGCAGCCGCAGGTTGCTCCGCCACGGACGCGTGGTCGATCCGTGGCGTGGCCAAGCCCCCGCGGCACGCCCGCTCCCGGTCGCCGCGCGTGGTGCACCCGACGCCCCGGGACGGAGCGCCCAGTCCGCGCCGATCGTGTCCGTGCTGCCGATCGTGACTGTGCTGTCGGTCGTGTCCGTGGTGCCCGTCATGCTGCCTCCCGTTCTTCGCACCGGCCGACGGTAGTGGCGGTGCGGCCCGATCCGCGAAGAACCCGGATGTCGTGTGCACGGGCCGGGCCGGCGCGGTCGGCCCGACCCGTCCCGGTACGGGCACCGATCGGTACCGTTGTGGAATGACTGACAACACGTTCGTGATCACCGGTGCCCACGTCGTCCCCGTCGAGGGTGACGAGTTCGACGGCGGGGCGGTCGTCGTGCAGGACGGCCGGATCACCGCCGTCGGACCGGACGTCACCCCGCCGGACGGGCTGCCGGTCGTCGACGCCGCCGGTGCCTGGCTCCTGCCGGGCTTCGTCGAGGCGCACGGGCACGTGGGCATCCACGAGGAGGCGAACGGCTCCGCCGGGAACGACACGAACGAGATGACCGGCCCGAACATGGCGGCGGTCCGCGCGATCGACGCGGTCGACATCGAGGACGAGGGCTTCCGCGACGCCCTGTCCGGCGGCATCACGAGCATCGTCGTCAAGCCCGGCTCCGGCAACCCGATCGGAGGGCAGACGGTCGCGATCAAGACCTGGGGCGGCCGCACCATCGACGAACAACTCATCTCGGACAGCGTCAGCGTGAAGAGCGCCCTCGGCGAGAACCCGAAGCGCGTCTACGGCGAGAAGGGCCAGACGCCGTCGACCCGCCTCGGCGTCGCGAAGGTCATCCGCGAGGCCTTCCTGGCCGCCGACCACTACCGCGCTGCCCGCGACGCCGCTGCGCGCAAGGACGAGCCGTTCGAGCGTGACCTCACGAAGGAGACCCTCGCGCGCGTGCTCGACGGGGAGCTCGCCTGGGACCAGCACACCCACCGTCACGACGACATCGCGACGGCGATCCGCCTCGCCGAGGAGTTCGGCTACCGCCTGGTCGTGAACCACGGCACCGAGGCCCACAAGATCGCCGACCTGCTCGCTGAGAAGGGCATCCCGGTGGTCTACGGCCCGCTGTTCACGAGCCGGTCGAAGGTGGAGCTCCGTGACCGCGGCATCCCGAACCTCGCCACGATCGCGGCGGCCGGGGTCCGGGTCGCGATCACGACGGACGCCCCGGTCGTCCCGATCAACATGCTCGTGACCCAGGCCACGATGGCCGTCCGCGACGGGCTGCCCCGGCAGACCGCGCTCGAGGCGATCACCTCCGCCCCCGCGGACATCCTCGGTTTCGGCGACCGTGTCGGCCGCATCGCCGCGGGGTACGACGCCGACCTCGTCCTCTGGGACGGCGACCCGCTCGACGCAACCAGCCGCGCCCAGCGCGTCTGGATCGAGGGCCGCCAGGTCTTCGCCTACGTCGACGGTCAGGGCGTCACGACGCCGCGCTGGTGACACCGTGTCGGACGGGAGGCGCGGCGCACCCCCGCCCCGTGCCTCCCGTCCGACGCGTCAGTCCTCGCGCGCCAGCAGGAAGTCGTTGATGCGCTCCGTCATGCTGAGGTCCATCTCGATCCGCACCCCGTTGACGGTGTGGATCGGTGCCGCCTGCCGGATGCTGGAGACCAGCCACAGCGCGTCGGCGGCCCGCAGGTCGTCGAGCGTGACGAGCTCGTAGGCGGTCTCGATGCCCTCCTGCTCGGCGAAGCGGAAGACGTCGGCCTGCGTGGTGCCGTCGAGGATGCCGATGTCGGTGCGGGGCGTCACGAAGCGGCCGCCCACGGACATGATGAGGTTCGCGCGGGTGCCCTCGAGCACGTACCCGTCCGTCGAGACGAACAGCGCGTCGTCGGCTCCACGGCGGACGGCTTCCCGGAGTGCCGCCATGTTCACCGCGTACGAGAGCGTCTTCGCGCCCTGCAGCAGCCACGGGGAGGTCCGCTCGACGTCGTGCCGGTAGCCGCGGTCGAGCGTGACGACGCCGATGCCCTCGGTGCGGTCACGCGTCTGGTCGGCCGACGGCGCCGCGTAGACCCACCCGGTCGGACGCCCGAGGCCCTCGACGCCCCGGGTGAGCACGGTCTTCGCGTACGCCTCGCGCACCGGGTCGAGCCGGGCACAGACGGCCTCGATCGCCCGCCGCCACGCGTCGACGTCCGGTTCCGGCAGGTCGAGCTTGGCGGCGGAGCGGACGAAGCGGGCCAGGTGCGCCTCGAGCGCCTGCGGTCGGCCGTCGATGACCGTGATCGTCTCGAAGACGCCGTCCCCGCGGGTGAGCCCGAGGTCCATCACCTGGACGTGCTCCTCGAGCGGCTTCTCCCACGTGAAGGCGTCCGCCTCCGGGTCGTGCGGGGCTGCGGACCGCGAGGGCTGGTTCAGGACGGCGAGGACGGTGTCGGTCATGCCACCCATCCAACCCCAGGTCAGCGACCGCCGGGCAGCGCGTCCATGAGTTTCCAGACCGCCTGCGTCAGCTCGGGGTGCTGGAGCGCGATGCGACGGAGACGGTGGTACTCCTCGCCGTGTTCGGTGCCGTGACCGGAGGCCGGGTGCGCCGACCACTGGGAGCTCCGGCGGCCGATCCGGACGTCGACGTCCATGGCCTCGGCGCGGAGGATGAGCACGACCTGCTCGTCCACGGTCGGCAGCGTGTGCATGAAGTCCCACGGGTCGTCGCCCTGCCGGCAGCGGTGTTCGACGATGACCGAGATCTCCTCGGCGGCTTCGGCGCGCAGCACCTCGAGGCTGCGCCCCGCCCTCCGGGACTCAGCCATGACGCCCCCAGAGCACGCCTGCCATGCAACGAGCGTACGTCATCGGATCGGCCACACTGGACCACATGACCGAGCGCGACGAGAGCAAGTCCCAGCACCCGGCCGTGGTCGTCGTGTACCTGCTGCGGGACGGTGCGGACGGGCCGGAGGTCCTGCTCGGCGAGAAGCGACGCGGGCTCGGCACGGGCCGCGTGGTCGGTCCGGGCGGCAAGCGCGAGGGCGACGAGACGGCGGTCGAGACCGCCGTCCGCGAGGTCGCCGAGGAGGTCGGTCTCCGCGTCGACGCTGCCGACCTGGAGGCACGTGGCACGTTGGACTACCGGTTCCCGTTCCGCCCGTCCTGGTCCCAGGTCTCGGACGTCTTCGTCTGCCGCCGCTGGCAGGGGGAGCCGTCGGGCGGCGACGAGCTGGAGCCGCGGTGGGTGCCGGTCGACGCCGTCCCCTACGAGGCGATGTGGGACGACGCGCGCTACTGGCTGCCCGGTGTGCTCGCGGGCGGTCGGGTCGAGGCGCGGGTCGTGTTCGCCGAGGACGACGCGACGGTCGCCGGGTTCACCGGGACGGGCATCGGGGAACCGGCCTGAGCGCCGGGGACGCCGGACGATGAGGCCTGCGGGCCCGACGTCGACCGACGGTCAGCGCGACCGCTGTGTCCGCGTGCTGCCGGTCCGGGCCTCCTCGGCCGCGGCCATCACGTCCGCGTCCCCGCTCTGTCCGCCGAGCGGACGCACGAAGAAGTCCACGACCCCGAAGGCGATCGCGGCCACGAGCGAGAACATCGCCCAGCCGTCCCAGAGCCCGGCGACGCTGCGGCCGCCGCTCGGCGCGAGGACGATGCTCGTGACGTACGACATCGCCGCGAGCACGAGGAAGACGACGACGATCGTGACGAGGAGGCGGTGCCAGGCGATGCGGGACATGGTCACCCCAGGATACCGACGCCGGGAGCGCTACCGACCGCGGTCCAGCGGATCGTTCTCGAGCCCGTCGCGGCCACCGGTGAACACGTCGCCGCCGGCGCGGTCGTCCTCCCACCCGTCGTCGCGCACCACCTGCAGCGTGCCGGTCGCGGTCGAGGTCAGGCCGTGCCGCTCGAGCTCGGCGTCGCGTTCACGACCGAGGAACTCGCGGTTCGCGGTGTTCGCATCCTGGAACATCGTGGTGCGGCCGGTGAGGATCGCCCGGATGCGACGGCGCTCCCACCACTGCTTGCCGAAGTACATGAGCACGAGCCCGGCGGCCGCGTAGCAGGCCATGGTGATCAGCCCGCGGGCCGGACCGGGGCCGACGCCGTAGACCTCGTGCTTGATCATGTCGACCATGCTCGAGCCGACCACGACGTGGTTCAGCCACGCGAACGGCTCCGGCATGAACCACTTCGGGTAGGCCCCGCCGGAGGACGGCATCGACAGGAACACGAAGCAGATCATCGCGGGGGCGGCGATGAAGCGGCCGACGAAGTAGCTCAGCCCGTTGACCGCGAGTCCGATGGCCACGATCCACCCCCAGGCGATGAGCACGAGCGGCACGAAGTGCCCGGAGATCGCGCCGACGACCGGACCCGCGAGGGTGTTCGTGATGACGGAGATGACGAGACCGCCGACGACGATCACGGTCATGCGGGTGCGGTGCCGCAGAGGACCGCCCATGATGCCGATGAACATCGCGACCATGTAGCCGCCGATGCACCACGCGAGCATGACGTACATCGGGACGGTGCCGTACTCGTCCCGCGCCGGCAGCGCGGCGAGCTCGGTGACCTGCGGCGTCGCGACCCCGATGCCGGTCAACACGGCCGTCAGCGTCGCCGGGACGAGGTTCGCGACCTGGAACTGGTGCGCGCTGGCCTTGAAGAAGGTGTTGGCCGACGGGTCGTACGCGACCGCCATCGACCCGGCGAGGACGTCCCGCTTCGCGGCCGCGAGCGAGTCGTAGGTGTGGAAGACGAACTCACCCGGCAGGGCCTTCTGCACGGCCGCGACGAACGACGGGTCACTGCCGACGAGCGCCACCGGGACGTCGTGCGGATGCGGCGCGTGGAAGGCGAAGACGTAGCAGAGGCAGAAGCCGACGATGAAGAACAGCGGCATCCAGAGCTGCAGCCCGATGAGCTGGAGGGACGGGTGCAGGGTCGAGTACCAGCGGCGGTAGCGCCCGATCTGCTGCTTCGGCGGCGCGCTGGAGCGGGCGGCGGCGGGCGGACCGGCGGCTGTCCGCGCACCACCTGCCCGCTCCGGCAGGTCGTTCTTCCTCGGTCGGTCGTTCCGCGGCGTGCTCACTCGGCGTTGCGCTCCTGTCCTGTCGTCTGGCGCTCCACGATACGCCGCGGCAGCAGGGGTGCCTCCGGGGTGGGCGACGGGATCAGGAGCGGCTGCGGGAGGCCTGCGCGGAGTCCATCGCGAGCTCCTCGGCGTCGAGCGTCACGAGCACGCGGCGCATGACCTCCTCGTCGAGGTTGCCCTTCTCGCGCTCCTCGAGGACGATCTCGCGGCGACGGTCGAGCAGCTCGCGTCGGATGTCCTGGATCTGTGCGCCACGGAGGCGCATCGGGGCGTTGCGCTCCTCGTCCTCTTCTTCCTCGGCATCGCGGCGGAGGGTCTCGGCCTGCCGCTCGAGCCGGGCCTTCAGGCGGTTCACGACGCTGTCGACGGCCTGGTGTCCGTACTGCTCCGCCCAGGCCGGACGTCGGCGCTCGAGCAGGGCGATCGCCGCTTCGGTCGTGCGCTGGTTGAGGCGCATCTCGCTGCGGACGTCCTCCTCGCTCTCCCCGGGGTCCTGCACCTGCAACGCGCGGATCACGAACGGCAACGTCAGCCCCTGCAGCAGGAGTGTGCCGACCGTCACGACGAACGCGATGATGAAGATGGTGTCCTGCGCCTTGACCTGGACGGGGTCGGAGACGACGGCGACGGCTGCTGCGAGCGTGACGACGCCCCGCATGCCGGTCCACGAGATGACCGTGAGCTCCCGCCAGTTCAGCTTCGGCTCCGCCGTGCCGCGCAACCACCGCAGGGAACGGTGCCCGCGGGACAACCGGACGCGCAGCGGTCTCAGCCACCTGCCGTTGATCCGGTTGCGCGCGTAGGACTCGAAGACGAAGAGCGGACGGACGAGGACCACGACGACGAGCACGACGGCCGCCGCGGTGAGGGTCTGGGCCAGGCTGCGGTTGCTCTCGAGCAGGTCCTGCACGACCGTCTTCAGCTGCAGCCCGATCAGGGCGAACACGAACCCCTCGAGGATGACGTCGATGCTCGTCCAGAGCGGGCGCTCCTGCAGTCGCGTCGCGTACCCCTCCTTCGGCGAGTTGTACCCGATGTAGAGGCCGGCGGTGACGACCGCGATGACGCCGGAGCCGGACAGGTGCTCGGCGAGGACGTACGCGACGAAGGGCAACAGGATGCTCATGATCGTCTCGACCACGGGGTCGTTGATGCGCATCCGGATCCAGTGCACCGCGACGCCGAGGACGATGCCCACCGCGAAGCCGACGCCGATCGCCAGGCCGAAGATGCCGAGGTCCTGCCAGATGGTGAGCGACGTGCCCGCGGCGATGAGCGTGAACACCCGGACCAGGGTCAGCGACGCCGCGTCGTTGATGAGGCTCTCGCCGGACAGCACCGTCATCACACGGCGGGGGAGTCCGAGCTTCCGGCCGATCGCGGCGGCGGACACGGCGTCCGGCGGAGCGACCACGGCGCCGAGCAGGATCGCCGCCGGCCAGTCCATGTCGGGGATGATCAGGTACGCGGCGAGTCCCACCGCGAGCGCCGTGACGATGACGAGGACGATGCCGAGTCGTCGGATCTGCTTGATCGACTGCCGGAAGCTCTGCCACGACACGTCGAGTGCCGCCGAGTACAGCAGCGGCGGCAGGATCACCGTGAGGATCACCTCGGAGTCGATCTCGATCTCCGGCAGGCCGGGCAGGAACGAGACGGCGAGTGCGACGGCCGTGACGAGCAGCGGGGCGGGCAGCCCCTTGGCGCGGGCGAAGCCGGTCACCGCGAGCGAACCGATCAACAGGATGAGGAGTTCCGCGGTGCCCATGAGGCCCATCCTCCCATCCGGATGGTTCGCAGGCTGAACGGTTCCGCAGCCCCGGTGAACGGCCGGTGGACGACAGGGTTTGCTCCGGAGCCGCCGGGCTGCGACACTTGCCCGCGGTGGACATCACACTCATAGTCGTCCTGGTCATCGCGTTGGCCCTCTTCTTCGACTTCACAAACGGATTCCATGACACCGCCAACGCGATGGCGACACCGATCGCCACCGGTGCCATGAAGCCGAAGGTGGCCGTGACGGTCGCCGCGGTGCTCAACCTCGTCGGTGCGTTCCTCAGCACCGCCGTGGCGACGTCGATCTCGCACGGGCTCATCAACGAGGGCCCCGGTGGCGTCGCCATCAGCCCCGAGATGATCTTCGCGGGCCTGATCGGCGCGGTCGTGTGGAACATGATCACGTGGTTGCGCGGCTTGCCCTCGTCGTCCTCGCACGCGCTCTTCGGCGGGCTCATCGGCGCCGCGATCGTCGGCGCCGGCTTCGACTCGGTGAACTACGCGGCACTGCTGACGGTCGTGATCATCCCGGCCTTCCTGTCGCCGGTGATCGCCGCGCTCGTGTCGCTCCTCGCCACGCGCATCGCCTACCGCGTGACCCGTCGTCCGGTGTTCCCGAACGAGCGCGGGGGCTTCCGCATCGGACAGGTGTTCACGAGCTCGATGGTGTCGCTCGCCCACGGCACGAACGACGCGCAGAAGACGATGGGTGTCATCACGCTGACGCTCATCGCCTCGGGCGCGCAGTCGAGTGACCAGGGCGTGCAGTTCTGGGTCGTCGTGGCCTGTGCCCTGGCGATCGCCCTCGGCACCTACACGGGCGGGTGGCGCATCATCCGGACGCTCGGCTCGGGCATCACCGAGATCCGCGCGACGCAGGGCTTCGCAGCCGAGGCGTCCACCGCCGCCACGATCCTCGCGTCGAGCCACCTCGGCTTCGCACTGTCGACGACGCAGGTGTCCTCGGGCTCGATCATCGGCGCGGGCCTCGGCCGCCGCGGTTCGAAGATCCAGTGGTCGACGGCCGGCAAGATCGTCATCGCGTGGTTCATCACGCTGCCCGCCGCCGCGGCGGTCGGGGCGATCGCCTCGGGCATCGCCCACTTCGGCGTCATCGGGCTCGTGCTCGACGCGGTCATCGGTGGTGCCGTGATCCTCGGCCTGTACCTGTGGTCGCTGCGCAAGCCGCACGAGCACGCCGCGGCCATCGAGGTCGACGTCGCCGCGAACGCCGTGCTGACCCGCAAGGAGCGGCGCGACCTGCAGCGCGCCAAGCGTGCCGAGGCCGTCGCCGCGCGTCGCGCCGAACTGAGCCGCGAGCGGACCCTCCGCCGCATGGCCGGACGCAAGGGAGGCCGTCGCTGATGGGTATCGTCATGGACGGACGCTGCGGAGGGACCTGCTGATGGGTATCGACTGGGCGGCGTTCCTGCTCGTCGCACTGGTGGCCGTCGTGTCGGCGTGCTTCGTCGTCACCGTCTACTCCGTGGGCCTCCGCCTCTGGAGCGCCGCCGACGCCCGCGCGGGCAAGTACACGGTGAAGGACGACGGCACCGTCGGCCCGGCCACCGCCGGCTTCCCCGACCCGACCGCGGCCTCCACCGCGATCCGTGCGTTCCGGGCGCTCGCCGTGGTCTGCTTCGCCGCCTGCGGTGCCGCGGTGCTTTACGGCGTCTACCTCATCGTCCCCGCCTTCCACTGACCTCCTGGCCGGCCGCACCGGCTGGACGGTCGCGGGCTAGCCTCGGAGGTGACCGCGACGGAGAGGACCACGACGTGACGAGCGCTGCCACCCGCACCGAGACCGATTCCCTGGGCTCGAGGGAGGTGCCGGTCGACTCCTACTGGGGGATCAACACCCTCCGGGCGATGGAGAACTTCCCGATCGCCTCGGTGCCGATCGCGGTCTACCCGGACCTCGTCGCGGCCCTCGTGACCGTGAAGCAGGCGGCGGCCCGGGCGAACAAGGCGATCGGTGTCCTCGACGCCGAGCGGGCCGACGCGATCGACCGTGCCGCGCAGGAGGTCCGCGACGGGGCACTGCGGGACCAGTTCGTCGTCGACGTGGTCCAGGGTGGCGCCGGGACGAGCACGAACATGAACACGAACGAAGTCCTGGCGAACCGGGCCCTCGAACTGCTCGGCCGGGAGCGCGGCGACTACGCGTACCTGCACCCGATCGACCACGTCAACCGCAGCCAGTCGACGAACGACACGTACCCGACGAGCATCAAGATCGCGATGATCACCGGTGTGCGCCGGCTCGCCGACCAGCTCGAGCAGCTGTCGGCAGCGTTCGCGGAGCGCGGGGAGGCGTTCGCCGACGTCCTCAAGGTCGGCCGCACGCAGCTGCAGGACGCGGTCCCGATGACGCTCGGCCAGGAGTTCACCGGCTTCGCCCACACCATCGCCGAGGACGTCGTCCAGCTCCGCCGGGTGGTGCCGCTCCTCGGCGAGATGAACCTCGGCGCGACCGCGATCGGGACGGGCATCACCGCCGACCCGCTGTACCGCGACGAGGTGCGGCGGCAGCTGCAGGAGGCGAGCGGCATCGACGTCGTCACGGCCCCGGACCTCATCGAGGCGACGAGTGACGCCGGCGCGTTCATGACCCTGTCCGGCACGGTCAAGCGCAGCGCGATGAAGCTGTCGAAGATCTGCAACGACCTGCGGCTCCTGGCGTCCGGCCCGCAGGCGGGCCTCGGGGAGATCACGCTGCCGCCGCGGCAGGCCGGTTCGTCGATCATGCCCGGCAAGGTGAACCCGGTCATCCCGGAGGTGGTCAACCAGATCGCCTTCGCGGTCGCCGGCGCGGACACCACGGTGACGATGGCGGCCGAGGGTGGTCAGCTCCAGCTCAACGCGTTCGAGCCGATCATCGCGCACTCGATCCTGCAGTCCCTGCAGTGGATGACCCGCGGGTGCGCGACGCTCCGCGAGCACTGCGTGACCGGCATCCGGGCGAACGAGCTACGGCTCGCCGCCCAGGTGGACACGAACGTCGGCGTCGTCACCGCGCTGACGCCGTACATCGGCTACGCAGCGGCGGCGTCCATCGCGCACACCGCCCTGACGACGTCGACCCCGATCTCGACCCTGGTGATCGCCGCGGGTCTCATGGACGCGGACCAGGTGCACCGGGTGCTCAGCCCCGCCCGGTTGTCCGGCATCGAGCTGGCGACCGGTGCCATCCCGGTCGTGACCGAGGAGATGCTCGACGAGGCCGCCCGGGACGCCGAGGCCCGTCGCCGGTCCTGACCGCTGCCGGACGGGAGGCACGCCCCGGGTCCGGCGCGCAGCCTCCCGTCCGCACCGTGCGCGGGGCGGACGCGACGCGGCGCGTCCGTGCGCACGACGGAGACGCGACGCGGCGCGTCAGTTCGCGTTCGGGTGCAGCGCGTCGTACCGGCGGAACGACGGGACGAGCCGGAGCAGCAGCGCGACGAGCGCGATGATGAGGACGCCGCCGATGAGCGGCGGCCAGGCGAAGCCCGCTGCGACGACCAGACCGGCGTACAGGTCGCCCACGCGCGGCCCACCGGTGACCACGACGATGAAGATGCCCTGCAGTCGGCCGCGCATGCCGTCCGGCGCGGCGGCCTGGAGGATCGTCCCGCGGAACACGCTGCTCACGTTGTCCGCGCCGCCGGCCACCGCGAGGGCCAGCGCGCAGAGCGCCAGTGCCGGCAGGATCCCCGTCGAGAACGTCTCCGACGCCCGTCCGCCGAGGAGGTGCGCGGCCGCGACGACGACGCCGAACGCGGCGATCGCGCCGCCGTAGACGGTGATCGCCCAGCCGACCGCCTCGCCCTGTCGGCGGACGTGCCCGAGCGGGCCGGAGAAGACACCGGACAGCAGCGCACCGACCGCGTAGGCGGCCGAGAGGGTGCCGACCGTGATCGACCCACCGCCGACGACCAGGGCACCGATCGCGGGGAACAGCACCCGGGGCTGCCCGAACGTCATGGCGATGATGTCGAGCACGAAGGTCATCGTGATGTTCCGGGAGCGGCGGAGGAACCGCGCACCCTCGACGAGCGACGACAGGCCCGGGCGGAGGGCGTCGTGCTCGGGGGCCATCCGCGGCAGCGTCACCACCCCGAGGAACGCGGCGCTGAAGAGCACGACGTCCACCGTGTAGGTCGGGGCGAAGCCGAACGCGGCGACGAGGACGCCGCCGACCGCCGGTCCGACCGTCACCGAGAACCCGGCGCTGATGCTGTTGAGGGCGCTCGCCGCGGGGAGCAGGTCGTTGCCCACCAGCCGCGGGACGATCGCCGCCCGGGACGCGCCGATCACGGTGCCCGCGACGGCGTTGACGGTCACGAGCACGTAGAGCAGCACGACGCTGTCGAGCCCGAGCCAGGCGTGCGCGGCGATCATCGCGGTCGACACCCAGGCCATGACGGCGGAGACCAGGGCCACCGTGCGGCGGTCGAAGGCGTCTGCCAGCATGCCGCCGTACAGCCCGGCGAGGATCATCGGCACGAGCGAGATGACGCCGACGAGCGACACCATGAACGTCGAGCGCGTGATCTCGTACACCTCGAGCCCGACCGTGACGCTCGTCATCATGGTGCCGATGCCCGCGATCGAGCTGCCGATCCAGAGCCGCGCGAACGCGGGGGAGCGGCGGAGCGGGGTGAGGTCGGCGAGCAGGGAGCGGCGGGGCTTCGCGGGGGCGTCTGGTGTCACAGTGGAACCATTCTGTGGCCTGGAGGGCTCCTGCGGGGCACGTGCACGTCCTCTGGTTGACTGTCGGGCATGACTGACCTGAACAGCAAGCCCGAGTTCGACGCCCCCGAGGGCCCCGCCCCCACCGACCTCGTGGTCACCGACATCGTCGTGGGCGACGGCGACGTCGCCGAGGCGAGCTCGACCGTCAAGGTCCACTACGCCGGCGTCGAGTACGAGTCCGGCGAGGAGTTCGACAGCTCCTGGGGCCGTGGCGAGCCGATCGACTTCCCGCTCGCGGCGCTCGTCCGCGGCTGGCAGGAGGGCATCCCCGGCATGAAGGTCGGCGGTCGCCGCAAGCTCGTCGTCCCGCCGGAGCTCGCCTACGGCCCGGCCGGCGGCGGACACTTCCTCTCCGGCAAGACGCTCATCTTCGTCATCGACCTGCTCGGCGTCCGCTGATGACGGGCGTCCCGGAGGTCCCGACCCTCGAACTGAACGACGGACACCGCATCCCGGCGCTCGGCCTCGGCACGTACTCGCTCGACGGGGACGAGGGGGTCGCGGCGGTCGGTGCGGCGATCACGAGTGGGTACCGTCTGCTCGACACCGCGCTGAACTACGGCAACGAGGACGCGGTGGGCCGTGCGGTCCGCGAGTCCGACGTGCCGCGCGACGAGTTCGTCGTGACGTCGAAGCTCCCGGGACGCCACCACGGCTACGACGAGGCACACCGCTCGGTGGACGAGACCCTGGCGAACCTGGGGCTCGACCACCTCGACCTGTACCTCATCCACTGGCCGAACCCGTCCGTCGGGAAGTTCGTCGAGACCTGGAAGGCGTTCGTCGACCTCCGGGACAGCGGCAAGGTCCGCTCGATCGGTGTCTCGAACTTCACCCCGGAGCACCTCGACCGCATCCTCGACGCCACCGGGGTCGCCCCGGCGGTGAACCAGGTCGAGCTGCACCCGTACTTCCCGCAGGCCGACCTCCGCGCCGTGCACCAGCGTCTCGGCATCGTCACCGAGAGCTGGAGCCCGTTGGCGAAGCAGTCCGAGCTCCTCACCGAGGGACCCGTGACCGCCGCGGCCGCAGCGCACGATGTCTCGGCCGGCCAGGTCGTGCTGCGCTGGCACGTCCAGCTCGGCGCCGTGCCGGTCCCGAAGTCGGGCGACCCGGACCGCCAGCGCGAGAACCTCGACGTGTTCGGCTTCTCGCTGACCGACGACGAGGTCCAGGCCATCTCCGCCCTCGAGCGCGGGCGGCTCTGGGACGGCGACCCGGACACGCACGAGGAGATGTAGGCGGGCGCTCGCGTTCGGACCCGACCGGGGCAGGGGGATATCATCGGTACCCCTGTCCCGAAGGGTTGCGAGTGTCCGAACCGCGTGTTTCCGAACCGACCGAGATCGACCGTGAACGCGGCTACGTCGACGGTCTGTTCCACCGACTCGACGAACTGACCACCGAGGCCGAGCAGCGGCTCGTCGAGACCCGCCGGCAGGCAGTCGGTGGCAACCACCAGAGCCGGACCGAGCGTGACGCCTTCGCCCGGCTCTACGAGGACACCGTCGCCACCCTGCGGCGCGTGGGCGACCGCCTGGTGTTCGGGCGGCTCGAGGTCCAGGACCCGCCCGCCGACGAGGACGCCTTCCGGTACATCGGGCGCGTCGGGCTGCGGGACGCCGACCACCGGCCGCTGCTGCTCGACTGGCGCGTACCGGGTGCGAGCGCGTTCTACCAGGCCACCGCGGCGCATCCGATGGGCATGCGGGCCCGACGCCACCTGACGCTCGAGGGCCGCACGGTCGTCGGCGTCGAGGACGAGGTGTTCGACGCCACGCTCTACGACGACGAGCGCACGCACCTGCAGGGCGAGGGAGCCCTGCTCGCGGCCGTCACCGCCGAGCGCACCGGGCGGATGACCGACATCGTCGCGACGATCCAGGGCGAGCAGGACCGGATCATCCGCTCCCCGCTCGAGGGCGTCCTCATCGTGCAGGGCGGGCCGGGCACCGGCAAGACGGCCGTCGCACTGCACCGTGCGGCGTACCTGCTCTACTCCTACCGGGAGCGTCTGCGCGGCTCCGGCGTGCTCGTCGTCGGGCCGTCCCCGGCGTTCCTGACGTACATCGAGCAGGTGCTGCCGTCCCTCGGTGAGACCGGCGTCGTGATGGCGTCCCTCGGGTCGCTCCACCCGGGGCTCCACACCACCGTGCACGACCGTCGGGACGTCGCCGCCGTGAAGGGGTCCGGCGAGATGGCCGACCTGCTCCGCCGCGCGGTCCGGTCGCGGCAGGTCGTCCCGACCGAGTCCGTCACGCTCGACGTCGAGGGCGAACGGCTCGTCGTCCCGCCGCAGCTGGTCGCCGACGCCATGCGCCGTGCCCAGGACCGCGGCAAGCCGCACAACGTCGCCCGCGTCACGTTCAACAAGAACGCGCTCGACGCCATGACGCGACTGCTCGCCGACCAGCTGCGGCACCGCGGGACGACGGTGGACGAGGCCGACGAGAAGGTGCTGCGCGAGGACATCCGCAGCTCGTACGACGCCCGGGTCCTGCTCAACACGGCGTGGCTGCCGCTGCCGGCCGAGAAGCTCCTCGAGGACCTGTACGCCCGGCCGAACTGGCTCGCGTCCCTCACACCGAACTGGTCGCCCGAGCGACGTGCCTTGTTGCGGCGCGAGCGCGGGGCCGGCTTCACGGTCGAGGACGTGCCGCTCCTGGACGAGGCGGCCGAGCTGCTCGGGGTGTTCGACCCGACCGGTGGTGCGGCGAAGCGGCAGGCGAAGGCCACCCGGAACCGGGACATCGAGAACGCCCGGCAGGCCATCGAGAACATGGGCGTCGAGGGCATCGTCAGCGCCGAGCAGGTCGCCGGTGCCTTCGCGGAGGGCGGGGACCGGCGCTCCACCGCCGAGCGTGCCGCCGAGGACCGCGAGTGGACCTACGGGCACATCGTGGTCGACGAGGCGCAGGAGCTCTCACCGATGCAGTGGCGGGTCCTGGCACGCCGCAACCCGCTGCGGTCCTTCACGATCGTCGGTGACATGGCGCAGGGCTCGTCGCCGGGTGCCGCCCGCACGTGGGACGACGTCCGCGGTGCGCTCGCCCGTCGTCGTCGTGGTCGTGCCCCGCAGGTGCCGCTGGACTCCCGCCTCGAGGAACTCACCGTCAACTACCGCACCCCGCGCTCGATCGTCCAGGCGGCCGGGGCCTTCGCCGCGGCGGCCGGTCTCACGGTGACCGCGAACGAGGCGGTCCGTGACGGCGACCCCGTCGAGCGGTTGCGCGTCGACCGGGCGGACCTGCTCGACACGGTCGCGGACCGGGTCGACGGCGAGCGCGACCTGATCGGCTCCGGGACGATCGGTGTCATCGTGCCGGAGGCCGACGTGGCCGCCGTCCGCGAGCGCCTGGCCCGGACCGAGGCCGACGTCCGCGGGCTCGGCTCACCCCGGGCGGGGTCGGTCACGGTGCTCACCGGCGCGGACGCGAAGGGCCTGGAGTTCGACGGCGTGCTGCTCGTCGACCCGGACCGGGTCGGCTCCGACGCCGCTCGGGCCGCGGCGGCCGTCTACGTCGCGATGACCCGTCCCACCCGCCGGCTCACGGTCATCGAGGTCGCCTGACGGTCCGGCCGGTCGGGCCGGTGCCTCCTGCGGTCCGTCCGACCTGCCGGGAGGCTCGGGAGCGACCCCGTCAGGCCGGCTCGCCCTGGTCGCGTACCTGTTCCACGAGGGCCGCCCACGGGCCGTCCAGGCGACGACCCGGGATCGTCACCGTGGTCCGGGCGACGGTCACCGTCCACACGTAGTCGTCGCGGACGGCGCTCTCGTCACGATCGGCACCCTCCCCACCCGCACCGTCCGGAGCCGCCCCGGGTGCCACGGACCCGTCGCCGGGGAGTGCCCCGACGAGTTCCGTCCACCGGTCGGCGTCCGGACGGGCATCGGTGTCGACCCGCCATGCCCGCGGGAGGCCGGCGAACCCACCACTGCGGCGCACGACGATCTGCATGCCCCGGAACCTACGCCCTCCGCACCCGCGCCGGAGTGCCCGGTTGAGCAGCGCTGCTGCGGCTCAGACCGTCACCCCGACGCGCTGCCAGGCACCGGCGACGGCGGTGTGCTCGCGCGAGACCGCTCCGAACCGCGCCGCCGCTGCTCGGACCGTGACGGCCGCGAAGCCGGCGAAGTCGATGGACGCCGACACCTCGGCCGAGGTGAGGGCGTCCCACCACACCTGTCCCGCGCCGACCCAGGCCGGTCCGCCGATCGTGGTCGCGGCGAGGAAGAACGCGTGGTTCGGGATGCCGGAGTTCAGGTGCACGCCGCCCTGGTCCTCGGCGGTCTCCACGTAGCCGGCCATGGTCGCGGGCTGTGGGTCCGCCCCGAGCACCGGGTCGTCGTAGGCCGTGCCCGGCGCACGCATCGAGCGGAGGGCGACCCCGTGCACGGCGTCCGTGAACAGCCCTTCGCCGACCAGCCAGGACGCCTGTTCCGCGGTCTGCCGGGCGGCGTACTGGGCGACGAGCACGCCGAAGACGTCGCTCATCGACTCGTTGAGCGCTCCGGACTGCCCCTGGTAGACGAGGTCCGCGGTGTACTGCGTGACGCCGTGGGCCAGCTCGTGCCCGATGACGTCGACCGCGACGGTGAACCGCCGGAAGACCTCGCCGTCTCCGTCGCCGAACACCATCCGCTGCCCGTCCCAGTAGGCGTTGTCGTACTCCCGCCCGTAGTGCACGGTGGCGTCGAGGGGGAGTCCGGCGCCGTCGATCGACGCCCGTCCGAACACCTCGAGCCAGAACGCGTGCGTCGCGCCGAGGCCCGCGTACGCCTCGTCGACCGCGGGGTCCCCGGTGTCGCCGTCACCCTCCCGCCGCACCACCCTGCCCGGCAGCGTCGTCGTGCCGGCGGCGTCCGCGATCGTGCGCCGCGGAGCGACGTCCGGCGCCCCGGCGGTCCTGGCCGCGCGGAGGCCGGTCACGTGCTTCGGCTCCTGGACGCGGTCCATCGAGGCGAGGGCGGTCCGGGCTGCGGCGGCAGCGCGCGGGAACCGGTCCTCCGGTGCGTCGGCGACGGCGCGGAGGAGGTACGGCGGGACGACGGAGCGCGGCGAGCGGCTGGTCATGGCGACATGCAACCACCGGGGGCCGACAGCCGGTTCGGCGACCGGCCTCCCGGCTGTCGGTTCCGCCGTCAGTCGCGCTTGCGGTTCGCGACCAGGGCGAGTGCGTACGACTCCCACCACTCGCCGGCGGCCGGTCCGCCGTTGCACGCGCCGTCGCTCAGCCCGGGGGTCTTCACCCACAGCAGCGCGTCGAGCCGGGTGGTGCCGCGCGTGACGTGCGGGGTCTGGCCGAGGCCGGCGCCGTCGGGGTTGCACCAGTCACCCCGCCACCCCTGCCCGTTCCGTGAGACGTCGATGACGAAGTGCGGGTCGCCCCCGATCGCGTCGGCGAGCTCGTCGGCGTAGGCGCGCTCCTGGTCCACGCGGTAGAAGTTCGACACGTTCGTGGCGAAGCCCTGCACGCGGTCGACGCCCGCCCGGCGGAGCCACCCGGCCATCGTGTCCACCGGGACCCGGTTCTCGTTCCCGCCGTCCAGGTACACCGTCAGGCCGTGCCCGGTCAGGGCCCCGACCGCCTTCCGGAGGAGCGGCAGCCGGGTGTCCCGCAGCCGCTCGCACACGGCGATCTGCGCGATCGAGTCCGGCTCGACCAGGACCACCGCGTGCGAGCCCGCGAGCGCACGCACGACCGCGCGGACCCACGGCAGGTAGTCGTCCTCGGCGGTGCCGCCGCGCGACCAGTGGCCGCAGTCACGGTCCGGGATCGCGTAGAGCACGAACACCGGGGTCGCCTGCTGCGACCGGGCCGCGGCGAGGACGCTCCGGACGGTGTCGACGGTCTCCGGGACGGACGGGTCGGTGAGCCACGTCGCGAGGGGCTGGTCGGCGATCACGGCGAGGCGTTCGGCCGTGGTCACCCGGCCCGCGTCCCGCGCCGCGGTCACGTGCCAGCGTGGCTGGTTCGCGCTCGCCGGCTGACGGGCGAGGCCACCCGACCACGCCTCGGCGACGCTCTTGCGATGCACGACCTGGCGGTCGCCGGTGCCCGGGAGGACCACCGTGACCGCGACGACGACGGCCGTGACGAGCGCGGCGACGACCCCGATCCACACCCACTGTCGGCGGGTCGAGGCGCGCTGCGCTCCCGGCATGGGCCGTCCTCCCGCTCGGGCGCCGCCCCCGGTCGGCGTCGCTCTCGCCCGCCATGTTCCCACCCGATCGGCACCGGATGCCAGGGTGCCGCCCAGGGCCCGGCCAGCAGGGGTGCCCCAGACTGGCCCGATGCTCCGGAAACTGCTCCTCCTCGCGCTGACGGCGGGCTACGCCTGGGTGATCTGGCGCATGACGCTCACCCCGCACGTCTTCACCGAGGCCGAGAACTCCCTCGTGCTCCGCGCCGTCGCCTGGGTCCAGCAGCTGCCGCACGGGGCGTGGTTCACCTACGACCGGACCGAGTTCCTGGCGAACGTCGCCATGTTCGTGCCGGTCGGGCTGATCGCGGCGCTGTGGTTGCCCCGGCGCTGGTGGGTCCTCGGTGCCGTGGTGGCCGTCGCGCTCTCGGTCGGCATCGAGTTCGCGCAGGCCGTGTACCTGCCCTACCGGGTCGCCGACCCCCGCGACGTGCTGTCGAACGGCATGGGTGGTCTGCTCGGTGCGACGCTCGTCGGCTTCGTCCGGAGCCTGCTGCCGGAGCGCCGGCGGCGGCGTCCCCTGCGGGCCCGGACCGTCTGACCGCCGCTCGTCGAGCGGGACGCGCTCTGGTATGCTCGTTCGGTTGCCGTCGAACGGCCGCGGATCAAGAGCGCTCACACAGCAGGTGTGGGCACCGCGCAACGGACACGCTCTCACGCAGAGCAGGAAAGGGGATCCTCCATGGCACTTGACGCGAAGATCAAGCAGGAGATCATCGAAGAGTACGCGACCCACCCGGGCGACACCGGATCCCCCGAGGTCCAGGTCGCCGTTCTGACGCGTCGTATCAACGACCTGAACGAGCACCTCAAGGAGCACAAGCACGACCACCACTCGCGTCGTGGTCTGCTGCTCATGGTCGGTCAGCGTCGCCGTCTCCTCGGCTACCTCTCCGACGTCGACATCGCCCGCTACCGTGCGCTCATCGAGCGCCTCGGCCTGCGCCGCTAGTCATCGTCAGGGTGCTGCCTCGTCGCAGCCCTGCTGGTCCGGAGCCCCGTCCCTCCTCGTGAGGGCCGGGGCTCCTGTCGTTCCCCGGCGGGTGCGTCGGCGTCCGACGCGGACGGGAATGCCTCCCCGTCCGCCGCGGTTCCGTGTACTGTTCATGCAAACGCATTGAAAGTCGAGAGCCTCCATGACCACCATCGCCGTCGTCTCCGCCGGGCTCTCCGAGCCCAGCTCGACCCGCCTCCTCGCCGACCGACTCGCAGGCGCAGCCGGTGCCGCGCTCGCGGGGGAGTCAGCGGGCCCCGTCGAGGTCCGGAACGTCGACCTCCGCCCGCTCGCCCACGAGATCACCGACGCGATGCTGACCCGCTTCTCCGCTCCGGCACTCGCGGCGGCGACGGCCACGGTCGTCGAGGCGGACGCGGTCGTGTTCGTCACGCCGGTCTTCACGGCGGGCATGAGCGGCCTGGCGAAGTCCTTCCTCGACGTGCTGGACAAGGACGCCCTCACCGACATGCCGGTGCTGCTCGGCGCGACGGGCGGGACCGCACGGCACTCGCTCGCCCTCGAGCACGGCATCCGACCGGTGTTCGCCTACCTCCGGGCCGCCGTCGTCCCCACCGCGGTCTTCGCCGCCACGGACGACTGGGGGAGCGACGACGCGGGCGTGCTCGACGCGCGCATCCGCCGGGGTGGAGCCGACCTTGCTTGGGCGGTCCGGGCCTCCCGGCGGCAGCCGCAGCAGGCGGACGCGCTCCCGGCGGTCACCGACTTCGCGTCGTTGCTCGGCGGGCTGCAGCACCGGTGACACCGGTGTCGCGCCCGCCGGGTCAGTACCAGTGCGGGTCGACGCTCATCTCGTGGTCCCACGCGCCGCACGGCGATCCGTAGCGGTCCGCGATGTACGCCAGACCCCAGTCGATCTGCGTCTCGGCGTTCGTCCGCCAGTCCGCGCCCGCGGCGGCGAGCTTCGACGCCGGCAGGGCCTGCGGGATGCCGTACGCGCCACTCGACGCGTTGAGCGCGTTCGCCCGCCACCCGGACTCCTGCGTCCAGAGCGAGACGAGGCAGCCGAACTGGTCGTCGCCCCAGCCGTGGGCACCCATGGCGCTGCGCGCGTAGGCCTGCGCGGCCGCCGGGTCGACGGTGACGCCCTCGGTGCTCGGGTAGGCGTTGTCCGCCGAGCTGGCAGCGCCGCCGGCGGCACGCGCGGTCTCGGCCGCGGCCCGTGCGGCGGCCGCCTGCGCCGCCGCCTGCGCCGCGACGGCCTGGCCCACCTCGTAGCGACGCTGCGTCTCGGCGGTGGAGTCCCGGAGCGCGGCGAGCTGCGCGTACAGCTCGTCGCTGTGCGACTCGGTCTCCGCGACCGCCGCGTCCGCCCGTCGCTGTGCCGCGCGGGCGGCGGTGGCGGTCGCCTCGGCCTGGTCCGCCAGCGACGCCCGCTCGTCCTCGGCCCGCTCCGCCTGGTCGTGCAGCGACGCCGCCGTCCTGGCGGCGACCGCGGCCTCGTCCATGACGCCGTCCCACGTCGTCGACAGCTGGTCGAGCGCGCCGAGCTGGTAGAGCAGCTGGTCGGGGTCGTCCGCCGTCGCGATCCGGGTGGTCATCTGGTCGGTCGAGCCGTCCCGGTACAGGTCGGCCGCGAGGCGCCCGGCCCGGGTCCGCGCGCGCTCGGCCGTCGCGGACGCCTCGTCGGCGTGGGCCTGGAGGCTCGTGGCGGTTCGGGTGGCCTCGGCCAGGTCCGCCTCGGCGGCGGCTGCCGCGGCGGCGGTGTCGAGGGCGACCTGCGACTTCTCCGCGGCCTCGGCCTGCACCGACCGGAGCGCGGCCCGGACCTCCGCCACCTCGGCCTGCTTCGCCTGTTCGTCGCCCTCCGCCCGCTGGACGTCCTGCCACGTCGGGTAGTCGGTCGCCGAGGACGGGGCCGCCGTCACCGCGGGGACCACGAGGGCGCCGACCAGCACCCCGACGGTGAGGAGGGTACTCCGGGCACGACCCAGCCGAGGTGCCCGCCGTGGTGCTGCTGCGACCCGTGGTCCGGCCGTCCGTCGTGCTGCTTCCCCGCGCATGGGAGCAGGCTACCGAGGACACGCCCGTTCGCCACGGGCACCGCCGTCGGTCCACCTCGGAATGCTAAGGTCGGCTGGTCTGGGGACCGTTCCCCGCGACGACACACAACACCGCACGCAGACCGGCACGAAGCTGGTCATCGGTGGTGGCATCCGGGCCGAACCGCATCCCGAGTGCTCCCACTGCTGGCCAGACATGCGTTCCGCGTCGTGGAGCGCACGTGCACGCGTGTGCCCGAGGCCGGGTCTGCTGCTCACACACGCAAGGAGGCATCCTCTTGGAGGGTCCCGAGATCAAGTTCGCTGAAGCGACCATCGACAACGGTCGCTTCGGCACCAGGACGGTCCGGTTCGAGACCGGTCGTCTCGCGCAGCAGGCACAGGGTGCCGTCGCCGCGTACCTGGACGAAGAGACCATGCTGCTGTCGGCCACCAGCGCCGGGAAGCACCCGCGCGAGGGCTTCGACTTCTTCCCCCTGACGGTCGACGTCGAGGAGCGCTCGTACGCCGCCGGCAAGATCCCCGGCTCGTTCTTCCGTCGTGAGGGCCGCCCCTCGACCGAGGCGATCCTGGTCTGCCGCCTCATCGACCGGCCGCTGCGCCCGTCGTTCGTCGACGGCCTCCGCAACGAGGTCCAGATCGTCATCACCGTCCTGAGCATCGCGCCGGACGAGTTCTACGACGCGCTGGCCATCAACGCCGCGTCCGCGTCGACGCAGATCTCCGGTCTGCCGTTCTCCGGCCCGATCGCCGGTGTGCGCCTGGCGCTCATCCCCGGCGCGAACGGCACCGACCAGTGGGTCGCGTTCCCGAAGGCGTCGCAGCTGGCCGACGCCGTCTTCGACCTCACCGTCGCCGGCCGCGTCGTCACCGACGAGGCGGGCAACGAGGACGTCGCGATCATGATGGTCGAGGCCGAGGCCACCGAGCACGCCTGGAACCTCATCGAGGGCGGCGCGACCAAGCCCGACGAGGCCATCGTCGCGCAGGGCCTCGAGGCGGCCAAGCCGTTCCTCAAGTCCCTCGTCGAGGCGCAGGCGAAGCTCGCCGCGCAGTCGGCCAAGGAGATCCAGGACTACCCGGTCTTCCCGCCGTACGCCGACGAGGTCTACGCCGCCGTCGAGTCCCTCGCCCTCTCCGAGCTCGGGGACGTGTACCAGATCGCCGGCAAGGCGGAGCGTCAGGACGCCGACGACGCGCTCAAGTCGCGCGTCAAGGCGGCCATCGCCGAGCAGGTCGCCGCGGGCACGCTGCCCGAGGTCGCCACCAGCCAGGTCAGCGCCGCGTACAAGTCGGTCACGAAGAAGGTCGTCCGCGGCCGCATCCTGACCGAGCAGGTCCGCATGGACGGTCGCGGCCTCGCCGACATCCGTCCGCTCGACGCCGAGGTCGCCGTGATCCCGCGTGTCCACGGCTCCGCGGTCTTCCAGCGCGGCGAGACGCAGATCCTCGGCGTCACCACGCTGAACATGCTCAAGATGGAGCAGCAGATCGACTCGCTGTCGCCCGTCACCAAGAAGCGCTACCTGCACCACTACAACTTCCCGCCGTACTCGACCGGTGAGACCGGCCGCGTGGGGTCGCCGAAGCGTCGCGAGATCGGGCACGGCTTCCTCGCCGAGCGCGCCCTCGTGCCGGTGCTGCCGTCGCGCGAGGAGTTCCCGTACGCCATCCGTCAGGTCTCCGAGGCGCTGAGCTCCAACGGCTCGACCTCGATGGGCTCGGTCTGCGCGTCGACCCTGTCGCTCCTCAACGCCGGTGTGCCGCTGCGCGCCCCGGTCGCGGGCATCGCGATGGGCCTCGTCTCCGACACCGTCGACGGCCAGACCCGCTACGCGGCGCTGACCGACATCCTTGGTGCCGAGGACGCCCTCGGCGACATGGACTTCAAGGTCGCCGGTACCTCGGACTTCGTCACGGCCATCCAGCTCGACACGAAGCTCGACGGCATCCCGTCGTCCGTCCTCGACGCCGCGCTGAAGCAGGCCAAGGAGGCCCGCTCGGCCATCCTCGGTGTGCTGAACGAGGCCATCGACGGTCCGGACGAGATGGCCGACACCGCGCCGCGCGTGATCTCGGTGAACATCCCGGTCGACAAGATCGGCGAGCTGATCGGCCCGAAGGGCAAGACGATCAACGGGATCCAGGACGAGACCGGCGCCGACATCTCCATCGAGGACGACGGCACGGTCTACATCGGCGCCGTCGACGGTCCGTCCGCCGAGGCCGCGCGTGCGCAGGTCAACGCGATCGCGAACCCGACGAACCCGGAGATCGGGGACCAGTTCCTCGGTACCGTCGTGAAGATCGCCACGTTCGGCGCCTTCGTGTCGCTGCTCCCGGGCCGTGACGGTCTGCTGCACGTCTCCGAGGTGCGCAAGCTCGCCGGTGGCAAGCGCGTGGAGAACGTCGAGGACGTCCTCGGCGTCGGTCAGAAGATCCTGGTCGAGGTCACCAAGGTGGACGACCGCGGCAAGCTGTCGCTCGCGCCGGTCGTGGCCGACGACGTGGACACCGAGGGTCGCGACGACCACGGCACCCACGCCGAGATGCCCGCCGAGGGCTGATCGACCCGCGTCCCGACGCACGGACGGCCGCCGACCCCGATGGGGTCGGCGGCCGTCCGCCGTCGCGGGCAACGCCGTCCGTCGGGACCGGGCTCAACGCGCGGTCCTGCCCGGGTCAGGAGGCGGGCGTCTCCTGGATGCCGACGAGCTGCGCGCGACCGAGCAGGTGCTCGCGGAGCATGAAACCGACGACGGCCGGCGTCGCGCCGGCGGGGACGTCGAGCGTCGGGACGTCGAGCGCGCTCACGGTGAAGAAGTACCGGTGCGGACCGTGGCCCGCGGGCGGAGCGGCCCCGAGGAACGTGTCGGTGCCGAACTCGTTGCGGCGGCGGGTGGCGCCGTCGGGCAGGAGCGAGTCGTCCGTGCCGGCGCCCTGCGGCAGCGATGTCACCGATGCCGGGATGTCCGAGACGGCCCAGTGCCAGAAGCCGGAACCGGTGGGGGCGTCCGGGTCGTAGGCCGTGAGCACGTAGCTCTGCGTGCCCTCGGGGGCACCGGACCACGCCAGGGCCGGGGAACGGTCCTCGCCACCGGCGTCGGAGCCGCGGGCCCAGTCGGGCAGCTGGCCGCCGTCCGTGAAGTCGGGGCTGGACAGGTCGAAGGAGGGGACGTCGGGTAGGTTCCAGTTCGGGTGGTTCGTCATGCTCCGAGCCAACACCCGTGCGCCCGGTGGATCCCGGGAGCGCTCCGGTCGGCGCTCAGGCGGCGAGGACCCGCTCGGCGACCCGGTTGAGTGCTGCCGTCGCCGCGATCGCGTCACCGGCGTAGGCACCGGACATCGCGCCGTCGCGGGCGAGCATGAGTTCGTCGGCACCGTCCCCGGGGAGCGGGTGTCCAGCGGCCTGCAGCAGGTCACCGAGGCGTTCCGTGTACCAGTCGCGGTGCACGGCGACGACCTGGCGCACCGGGTCCCGCGGGTCGTGGTACTCGGCGGCCGCGTTGAGGAACGCGCAGCCGCGGAAGTCCGGACGGTTCACGTCGGCGGCGAGGGCGTCGACCCACGCGCGGACGGCGGCCTGTGGGGACTCGGCGTCGCCGACGACGGACTCCATCCAGGCCTGCACACGGGTGTGCTGCTCACGCACGTAGGCGAGGATCAGGTTGTCCTTCGAGCCGTAGTGCTTGTAGAACGTCGCCTTCGTGACGCTCGCCTCGGAGATGAGGCGGTCGACGCCGACACCGTGGATGCCCTCTTCGTAGAACAGGCGAGTGGCCGTCTCGAGGATGCGGACCTTCGCGCCGCCGGAGCGGGGAGCCGGGGGGACGCTCGACCCGTCCGGCGACGCGAGGTTCTGGTTGCTCGGGGCCCGTCCTTGCAGACGCTGACCCAGGAGACGCTGGACGGTCGGTTGGGGGGAATCGACCGTCACAGCGTGGCTCTCCTTGGGTCATCGGCTCCGCGGCGGAGCGGGGGGACTCGTGCCGCGCAGGACTGATGTCCCGAGCCACCGGATCGAGATCTAGGGGGGCTCCCGATCCGGTGACACCACTGTAGCACGATGAGGACAGACAGACGAGTCCGTCTGTCCTTCTTTTCTGTACCCCTCTTCGGGTGTCCTCTCCCGACGGCGGTCTGCCTGGGCGATCCCGGCCCGGCCTTCAGTAGAGTCATGACGATGAACCGCCCAGTGCCGCTGCCGCTCGAGGCTCCGGAAACGTCCTTCGTGACGTCCGGTGGAGCCCTCGTCCGGCGCACCGTTCTCGCCTCGGGCGTCCGTGTGCTCACCGAGTCCGTCCCCTCCGTCCACTCCACGAGCATCGGGTTCTGGGTGGGGGTCGGCTCCCGCGACGAACGTGCCGGGCAGTACGGCTCCACGCACTTCCTCGAGCACCTCCTGTTCAAGGGCACCGCGGAGCGCACCGCGCTCGACATCGCGGTGGCGTTCGACTCCGTCGGCGGTGAGCACAACGCCGCGACCGCGAAGGAGTACACCTGCTACTACGCCCGCGTCCGGGACACCGACGTCCCGATGGCGGTCGGCGTGATCGGCGACATGGTGACGAACTCCACCCTCGAGCCGGCCGCGTTCGACGTCGAGCGCGGGGTCATCCTCGAGGAACTCGCGATGGCGGCCGACGACCCGGCGGACGTGGCGGGGGAGGCGTTCTTCGCCGCGACCTTCGACGGGCACGCCCTCGGCCGCCCGATCGGTGGGACCCCGGAGTCCATCCGCGAGGTCCAGCGGGACGAGGTGATGGCGCACTACGCCGAGCACTACGAGCCGAACGGCATCGTCGTCACCGCTGCGGGCGCCGTCGACCACGACCGGTTCTGTGCGCTCGTCGAGGCCGTCTTCGCGGACGCCGGAGCCGCCGTGCCGCTCGCCCGTCGCACCGCGCAGCCCGTCGCCGACCCCGTCGAGTCCACCGTGCGGGTCGTGCACCGTCCGACCGAGCAGGTCAGCATGCTCCGCGGGTCCCAGGGGCTCGACCTCCGCGACGACCGCCGCCCGGTGCTGAGCGTCCTCAACGCCGTGCTCGGCGGGGGCATGAGCTCCCGGCTCTTCCAGGAGGTCCGCGAACGCCGGGGCCTCGCGTACGCCGTGTCCTCGTTCGCACCCGCCTACCTCGACAACGGGGCGTTCGGTGTCTACGCCGGCTGCGCCCCCGACAACGTCGCCGGGGTCGTCGACATCATCGACGGGGAGTTCCGCCGCATGGTCGACCACGGCATCACCGAGGACGAGCTCCGTCGCGCCAAGGGGCAGATCGAGGGCGCGCTGACGCTCTCGCTCGAGGACTCCGACGCCCGGATGACCCGCCTCGGCCGTGCCGAGCTCGGGACCGGCGAGTTCACCGACCTCGCGACCGCCCTCGAGCGTGTCGACCGCGTCACCGCCGCCGACGTGCTCGACCTGTCCCGCGACCTCCTGACCCGACCGACGGTGACCGCCGTGGTCGGAGACGTGCAGCGCGACCGGCTGGCGGCCGCCCTCGGGATCGACGGTTGACCTCCACGATGTCGCACTACCTCTACCTCGTCCGGCACGGCGAACACCAGGACGCCGAGCACGGTCTGCGGGACGGCAAGCTCTCCGAACGCGGCAAGCGCCAGGCGATGCTCATCGCCGACCGTCTGGGCGGCGTGCCGTTCGACGGCGTGTGGCACTCCCCGCTCGACGCCCCGAGCGAGACCGCGTCCTTCCTGCAGCAGCGCCTCCCGGCCATCCAGCCCGAGCCGTCGACCCTGCTCTTCGACTGCATCCCCTCCGGACCGACACCCGACATGCCGCACGCCTACAAGGGCTGGTACGGGGGCGTCACGGAAGAGGAGATCGTCGCGGGACAGGCGCAGATGGAGGACGCCGTCGCGGAGTGGTTCACGCCCGCGATGGAGGACCGCCACGACCTGCTCATCACGCACAACGCCGTCATCGGCTGGTTCGTCCGCGAGGTCTTCCAGGCCCCGGAGTGGCGCTGGATGGGGACGAACGTGGCACACAGTTCGCTGACGATCATCCGGATCCGGTCCGCGAAGCCCGCCGAGCTCGTCACGCTGAACGACCTCGCGCACCTGCCGGTCGAGCTCCGCACCGGGCTGCCCGTCCCGCAGCCGCTCTAGGGCCGGCGCACGGGCTTGCGGTACCAGGCGGTCGCGTTCGGGTTGTCGTTGAAGGCCGGCACCCGCTCGTAGCCCCGACCGCGGTACATCGCGCCCGCGGCGACGAGCGAGTCGTTCGTGTCGAGGACGATGCTCGTCGCGCCGAAGTCCGCGGCGGCGGTCTCGAGGACGTCCATCATCGCGGTCGCGACGCCGCGGCCCCGACCCTCCGGCGTCACGAACACGTGCTTGACCTCGAAGCGCACGTCGTCGCCGTCGTCGGCGATGCGGCGCAGCCCGCCACAGCCGACCGCGACGGCTCCGTCGGTCGCGACCACGAAGACGCCGTTCGGCGGCACGAACTCGGCGGCCGGTGTCCGCTTCCGCGAGTAGTTGCCCTGCGCGCTCGGGAACGTGGCCTCGCGCTCGTCCAGGTACCGGTCGAGCAGGGCGTCGACCTCGGGGAGGTCGGCGGGGACGACGCGGACGCTGACCTGGCTGCGATCGTCGGACATGCTCCGATCCTAGGATGGGGACATGGTCACTCCCGTCGCCGTCGTCGGCGCCTCCGGTCGGCTCGGGGGCCTCGTGGCCGCCGTCGTCGAGGAACTGCCCGAGTTCGAGCTCGTCGCGCGGTTGTCCTCGCGGGACAGCGCGCACGACGCCCCCGGCTCGGTGTTCGCGGGTGCGGAGCTCGTCGTCGACGTCACGGTGCCCGCGCTCAGCCCCGCCATCGTCGAGAACGCCCTGGCCAGCGGCGCGAACGTCCTGGTCGGTACCTCGGGGTGGTCGGGGGAGCGACTCGGGAGACTGCGGGCGTCGCTCGTCGACCGGCCGGAGCAGGGCGCCTTCGTCGTGCCGAACTTCTCGATCGGGTCGGTGATCGGCACGCACCTCGCGACGATCGCGGCCCCGTGGTTCCCCTCCGTCGAGATCGTCGAGAGCCACCACGCCGGCAAGATCGACTCGCCGTCCGGGACCGCCGTCCGCACCGCCGAGCTCATCGCCGAGGCCCGGCGCGACGTCGGGCCGGTCGAGGCCCCGCACGTCGACCAGCGTGCGCGCGGGCAGCAGGTCGCGAGCGTGCCGATCCACTCGCTCCGGCTGCCCGGGGTGAAGGCCGTGCAGGACGTGGTGCTGAGCGGTCCCGGCGAGACCCTCACCATCCGCCACGACACCGGGGACGACGCCGCCTACCTGCCGGGCATCCGCGCCGCGCTGCAGGCGGTCGGGTCGATGCGCGGGTTGACGGTCGGCCTCGGCTCCGTGCTCGGCATCGGGTAGGCGACGCTCGTGCGAGGCCTGCGGTCACCGCTCTGGGGCGTCCTGCTCATGACCGTCCTGCTCGTGGTGTACATCGTGCTCGTCGGGCAGCGGGCGGTGGCGTTCATCGCGACCGGCCTCCCGGTCGGCATCGGCATCGGCGTCGCGCTGGTCGTCGTGGCCCTGGTCGGGGCACTGCTCCTCGTGCTGGAACTCCGCTTCGGACTGCGCATCACGCGCCTCGGCGCCCGGCTCGAACGGGACGGCGGCGCACCGTCGGACGTCGTTCCGGTGCGCCCCTCCGGGCGTCCGGACCGGGGTGCCGCCGACGAGCTGTTCCCGCGCTACCGCGCCGCGGTCGAGGCCGCCCCGGACGACTGGCGTGCCTGGTACCGCCTCGGGGTCGTCTACGACGCCGCGGGGGACCGGAAGCGCGCCCGCGCCGCGATGCGGACCGCCCTCGCGCACGCACGGTGACGGTGCGTGGACGGGGTCAGAACGCCGCGTCGACCGCGTCCTCGGCCCGCGTGTACCGGAACGTGTAGCCCGAGTCGAGCAGCTTCGCCGGGACCATCCGCTGGTTGGACAGGAGCATCTCGTCCGCCGCGTCCCCGAGCAGCCTGCGGAGCGCGAAGGCCGGGACGCGGAACAGGTACGGGCGGT
Source organism: Curtobacterium sp. MCPF17_046 (assembly GCF_003224295.1). Taxonomy (NCBI): domain Bacteria; kingdom Bacillati; phylum Actinomycetota; class Actinomycetes; order Micrococcales; family Microbacteriaceae; genus Curtobacterium; species Curtobacterium sp. MCPF17_046. The sequence continues at coordinate 176,212 of NZ_QKLB01000005.1, forward strand.
GCAGGTCCTCGGCGACGCGCTTGGTGATGCGGTCGGCCACGGCCGGCTCCGGGCCCGACAGGTTGACCGGACCGGACACGTCGTCGGCGGTCACGAGGTGCACGATCGCGCCGACCTCGTCCTCGAGGGCGATCCACGGCCACCACTGGCCACCGGTGCCGAGACGACCGCCGCCACCCGCCTTCGTCAGCGGGACGAGTGGGGCGAGCGCGCCACCGCCCTGGCCGATGACGATGCCGGTGCGCAGCAGCACGACGCGCACGCCGTCGGGCGCGCGGCGGGCCGCTGCCTCCCAGGCGGTGCAGACGTCGGCGAGGAACCCGCTGCCGGACGCCGCGTCGTCGTCGAGGACGTCGGCCGGCCGGTCGCCGTAGACCCCCGAGGCGGACCCGGAAAGGAAGACGCGGGGCGGTGTCGTCGCGGCACGCATCGCCTCGACCAGGGTCGTCGTGGCGTCGACCCGGGAGGACCGGATCGCGTGTCGGTAGGAGTCCGTCCAGGGCAGCTTGCCGAGGTTCGCGCCGGACAGGTTGACGACGACGTCGGCGCCGTCCAGGACGGCCGGGTCGAGCGGACGCTCCCCGGGTGCCCACCGGAACTCGGTCGGCGTCCGCGGCTCGCGCCGCACCAGCGTCGAGACGTGGTGCCCCGCCTCGCGCAGGGCACGGACGAGTGGCGTGCCGATGAAGCCGGATGCGCCGGCCACCAGGACCGAGAGGGGCTGTGACGTCATGCCGCCACGGTACTCACGCACCTGACGGCCCGCCGCGGCGCTGCCGGGAGGCCCGACACCCCGCCGGTCGCCCGGCTCGCCTCCACCGCGGCGCACGCTTAGGCTCGACGTCGTGACCGAGATCCCCACGCCGTACGAAGACCTGCTGCGCCGAGTGCTCGAGGAGGGCTCCCCGAAGGGCGACCGGACCGGCACCGGTACCCGCAGCCTGTTCGGTGCGCAGCTGCGCTATGACCTGTCGCAGGGGTTCCCGCTCGTCACCACGAAGCGCGTGCACATGAAGTCGATCGCGTACGAGCTGCTGTGGTTCCTCCGCGGGGACTCGAACGTCGGCTGGCTGCAGGAGCACGGCGTCCGGATCTGGAACGAGTGGGCGGGCGAGGACGGCGACCTCGGGCCGGTGTACGGCGTGCAGTGGCGCTCCTGGCCGACCCCGTCCGGCGAGCACGTCGACCAGATCGCCCAGGTCATCGAGCAGATCCGGTCGAACCCCGATTCGCGTCGGCTCATCGTGTCGGCGTGGAACGTGGCGGACATCCCGAGCATGGCGCTCGCCCCGTGCCACGCGTTCTTCCAGTTCCACGTCAATGACGGCAAGCTGTCGTGCCAGCTGTACCAGCGGAGCGCGGACATGTTCCTCGGCGTCCCCTTCAACATCGCCTCGTACGCCCTGCTGACGCACATGGTCGCGGCACAGACCGGACTCGAGGTCGGCGACTTCATCTGGACGGGTGGCGACTGCCACGTCTACGACAACCACGTCGAGCAGGTGCAGGAGCAGCTGACCCGGACGCCGTACCCGCTGCCGACGCTCGAGCTCGCCCCGCGCGACTCGATCGACGACTACGAGTACGAGGACATCACCGTCGTCGGCTACGAGCACCACCCGGCGATCTCCGGCAAGGTCGCGGTCTGATGACGGACGACCGGGCGGGGTCCTGGACGGAGCCCGGGCCCACGCCGCCGGTTCCGGATCGACGCGCCAGCGGCGAGCCGGCCGTGCCGGTGGGGATCACCGGCGTCGGGCTCGTCTGGGCCCGGTCGTCGAACGGCGTCATCGGCGCGGACTGGGGCATACCCTGGCACGTGCCGGAGGACCTCGCGCACTTCCGCGAGGTCACCGGCAGCGCGACCGTCGTGATGGGGCGTCGCACCTGGGACTCCCTGCCCGAGCGCTTCCGCCCGCTGCCTGGTCGCCGGAACGTCGTGCTGACGCGGGACACCGCGTGGTCCGCCGAGGGTGCCGTGGTCGTGCACGACCTCGCGAGCGCGCTCGACACCGACGAGGACGTCTGGGTGATCGGCGGCGGTGCGGTCTACGCGGACGCCGTGTCCTTCGCCGACCGCGTCTCGGAGACCGTCGTCGACGTCGCGGTCGACGGGGACACGTCCGCACCGACCCTCGACGACGCCTGGACGCTCGTCGACGAGGGCCCCTGGCAGGTGTCCCGCGTCGACGGCACGCGCTACCGCTTCCTCGACTGGCGCCGCCGCGCCTGAACCCACCTGTCGGAGGTGATCCGGGCCTCCCGGCGGGGCACCGTCCGGGCGGACGGACGCCCGGTCCGTCGCGCCCGGTACGCTGGACTCCGTGTCCACGCGTGAGAATCCCTTCGGCCAGGTCCTCGTCGCGCTCGTGACCCCGTTCACCGCCGACGGCGAGGTGGACTGGCCGGGCGTCGAGCAGCACATCGACGACTGCATCACGGCGGGTGCCGACGGCATCGTCGTGACCGGCACCACCGGCGAGACGTCGACCCTCACCGACCCGGAGAAACTCCGGCTGGTCGAGGTCGGCAAGTCCGTCGCCGCGGGTCGCGCGAAGATCATCACCGGCGGTGGCTCCAACGAGACCGCGCACGCCATGCAGCTCTACAAGCAGAGCGAGCGCGCCGGTGCCGACGGGGTCATGATCGTCACGCCGTACTACAACAAGCCGACCCAGGCCGGTGTCCTCACGCACTTCCGGATGATCGCCGACGCGACCGACCTGCCGGTGATCCTGTACGACATCCCGGGCCGCACCGGCATCCCGATCACGTACGACACCATCCTGCGCGCGTCGAAGCACCCGAACATCCTCGCGGTGAAGGACGCCAAGGGCGACTTCGCCGAGGTCTCGCGGGTGCTCAACAACACGGACCTCATGTACTTCTCGGGCGACGACACGAACGTGCTCCCGCACCTGTCGATCGGTGCCACGGGCCTCATCGGTGTCACCGCGAACATCACGAGCACGCCGTACCGCACGATCGTCGACGCCGTGAACCGCGGCGACCTGGCCACCGCGACGGCCGAGCACAAGCGCCTCGAGCCCCTCGTCCGCGCGGTCATGACCCACGTGCCCGGCACCGTCGCCGCGAAGTACGTCCTGCACGGGCTCGGCCGTATCGGCAGCCCGCGTGTCCGCCTGCCCCTCGTCGGGCCCGAGGACTCCGAGGCGTACGCCATCGAGACCTCGCTCGAGGCCGTCCGGGACGTCCCCGGCGCCGACTTCTCCAACTTCCGCCCCGACCGCAACGCAGCGGCCGGCGGCGCACTACCGAAGGTGCCAGGCACCACCCGCTAGACGAACACCGCGACGCACGACGTGCGTCGCCCGAATCCGTAGGACCGAATGCCCACACAGATCTCCACACCGCAGCCGCTCGAACCCGGAACGCTCCGAGTCATCCCCGTCGGGGGACTCGGCGAGATCGGTCGCAACATGACCGTCTACGAGTTCGAGGGCAAGATCCTCATCGTCGACGCCGGCGTCCTCTTCCCGGAGGAGCACCAGCCCGGGGTCGACCTGATCCTGCCGGACTTCTCGCCGATCCGGGACCGCCTCGACGACGTCCTCGGTGTCGTGCTCACGCACGGGCACGAGGACCACATCGGCGCCGTCCCGTACCTGCTGAAGCTCCGCGGCGACATCCCGCTCATCGGCTCCACGCTGACCCTCGCACTCGTCGAGGCGAAGCTCAAGGAACACCGGATCAAGCCGTACACGCTCAACGTGGCCGAGGACCAGACCGAGCAGCTCGGTCCATTCCACCTCGAGTTCGTCGCCGTGAACCACTCGATCCCGGACGCCCTCGCCGTCGCCATCACGACCCCGGCCGGCCGCGTGCTGCACACGGGCGACTTCAAGATGGACCAGCTGCCGCTCGACGACCGGATCACCGACCTCCGTGCGTTCGCGCGTCTCGGCGAGCAGGGCGTCGACCTGTTCCTGCCGGACTCCACGAACGCCGACGTGCCGGGCTTCACCGCCCCGGAGCGCGACATCGGCCCCGTGCTCGAGAACATCATCACGCGCGCCCGCAAGAAGGTCGTCGTCGCGAGCTTCTCGTCCCACGTGCACCGCGTGCAGCAGGTCCTCGACGCCGCCGCAGCCGCGAACCGCAAGGTCGCGTTCATGGGCCGCTCGATGATCCGCAACATGACGATCGCCGCCGAGCTCGGGTACCTGCGGGTGCCGGAGAACGTGCTCATCGACACGAAGAAGGCGAAGAACGTCCCCGACGACCAGATCGTCTACATGTCGACCGGGTCCCAGGGCGAGCCGATGGCCGTCCTCGCGCGCATGGCGAACCTCGAGCACCAGATCGAGATCGGCGAGGGCGACACCGTCATCCTCGCGTCGTCGCTCATCCCGGGCAACGAGAACGCCGTCTACCGCGTGATCGACGGGCTGACCAAGCTCGGCGCGAAGGTCGTGCACAAGGGCAACGCGAAGGTGCACGTCTCCGGGCACGCGTCCGCCGGCGAGCTGCTCTACTGCTACAACATCCTCCGGCCGCGCAACGTCATGCCCGTGCACGGCGAGCACCGTCACCTGTACGCGAACGCCGACCTGGCGATCCAGACCGGCGTCCCGCCGCGCAACGTGGTCCTGGGGGAGGACGGCACGGTCGTCGACCTCAAGGACGGCGTCGTGACCATCGCCGGTCAGCTCGACATCGGGTACGTCTACGTGGACGGGTCCACCGTCGGTGAGATCACCGACGCCGACCTGAAGGACCGCCGCGTGCTGGCCGAGGAGGGCTTCATCTCGGTCTTCTGCGCCGTCGACTTCACCACGGGCCAGTGCGTCATCGGTCCGGAGATCCAGTCCCGCGGATTCGCCGAGGACGACTCCGTCTTCGACGACGTCCGTCCGCAGATCGCGAAGGCCCTGGCGGACGCCGCCGGCAACGGCACGCGCGACCAGCACGCGTTCACGCAGGTCGTCCGGCGCACGGTCGGCCGCTGGGTGAACACGAAGCACCGCCGTCGCCCGATGATCGTGCCGGTCGTCATCGAGGCGTAGGGGCTCCGCCCCACCGCACCGGGAGGCCCGCTGCACGTCCGCTCCGGACGTTGCGGCGGGCCTCCCGTCGTTGTCCCCGGGAACGATTAGGGTTCTGCCCATGGCCGGAGGCACCAAGTCGACCACGCGCTCGCGCGCGTCCTCGTCGTCGACCCGTGGAAGCGGGGCGCGCGGGACGACGCGCACCCAGGCGACGACGAAGAAGCTGCCGCAGGCTGCACCCACGCCGGTGTTCCGTGAGCAGAACCCGCTCGTGACCGCGTGGATGGGCGTGGCGCACGGCGTCGGCGCCGGTTTCCGGCTGCTCGGCAAGGAGTCGCTCGAGAAGGACCAGCGGCGCGACGGGTTCCCGTTCCTGTTGTTCGTCCTCGCGGTCCTCGGCGCCGTGGTGGAGTGGCTCAACCCGACGAACCCGGTGTCGATCGGGCTCGACGCCTACACGTTCGGTGGCCTGTTCGGGCGCCTGGCGTTCGCGCTGCCCGTCATCATGGTCGTGTTCGCCGGCTGGCTGTTCCGGCACCCGGCGTCCGTGCACGACAACACCCGGATCGGGATCGGCCTCGGGCTGATGCTCGTGTCGATAGCTTCGCTCTGCCACGTGTTCGGCGGACAGCCGAGTGCCGCGGACGGCATGCCCGCCCTGGCCGCGGCCGGCGGCGTGCTCGGATGGGTCGTCATCGGCTGGCTCGTCGCCGTCGCGACCGCGTGGGTCGCGGTCCCCGTGGCGGTGGTCCTGCTCGCGCTCTCGCTCTTCATCATCACCAAGACCCCGCCGAACAAGCTCGGCCGGCGGCTGCACGAGCTGTACGCGTACCTGTTCGGCGCTCCCGGCCCGGCCGCCGAGGCACCCGTCGCCGAGGACGACACCGCGCCGGCGACGAAGCCGACCCGCAAGCGGAGCCCGAAGGGGCAGTCGCAGGACTTCCCGCTGTTCGAGGACCTCGGGTTCGACGAGGACGGCACCCCCGTCGAGGACGGCGCTGACGGGCACCTGCCGTGGTGGCGCCGCAACAAGTCCGGACGCGAAGAGGACCCGGCGTACGACAGCCCCGTCATCCCGCCGACCGGTGTTGCGCCCGCAGCCGTCCCGGCCCCGGGTGCCGCGGCCGGTCTCCGCGACCTGACGCCCGCCGAGCCGGTCTCGGTCAACCTGAACGACTCGGTCGAGCAGGACGTCGCCGACGACCTCGACCGCGCGGAGCAGGCACTGCGCGACTTCGGGTCGCCGGCGCCGGCGTCCCCGACGGAGGCGTTCCGTCCGGACCGTGACGTGGCCGCTGCCGTCGCCACGGGCCTCCCGACCGGACCGGCGCCCGTCGCTCCGGCGAGCGTCCCCGTCGTGTCGGCGGAGTCGGACCTCGGCGACGTCGGCGTGGACGACGAGCCCGAGGGTCTGCCGCCGGTCGCGACCGAGGAGGACCCGGCGCACCCGTACCGGCTGCCGGCGGCGACGACACTGAGCCCCGGCACCCCCTCGGTCGCCCGCAGCCAGGCGAACGACGAGATCGTCGCCGCCATCACCGGCGTCCTGACCGAGTTCAAGGTCGACGCGAAGGTCACCGGGTTCTCCCGCGGTCCGACGGTCACGCGGTACGAGATCGAGCTCGGCCCGGGCGTCAAGGTGGAGCGCGTCACGGCCCTTTCGAAGAACCTGTCCTACGCGGTCGCCTCGAACGAGGTCCGCATCCTCTCGCCGATCCCGGGCAAGAGCGCGATCGGCGTCGAGATCCCGAACACCGACCGCGAGATCGTCTCCCTCGGTGACGTCCTCCGGTCGAGCGCGGCCACGAAGTCGAAGCACCCGATGACCATCGGTGTCGGCAAGGACGTCGAAGGCGGCTTCGTCGTGGCGAACCTGGCGAAGATGCCGCACCTGCTCGTCGCGGGCTCCACGGGCTCCGGCAAGTCGGTCTTCATCAACTCGATGATCACGTCGCTGCTCATGCGCGCGAAGCCGTCCGAGGTCCGCATGGTCCTCGTCGACCCGAAGCGCGTGGAGCTGTCGATCTACGCCGGCGTCCCGCACCTCATCACCCCCATCATCACGAACCCGAAGAAGGCGGCCGAAGCGCTGCAGTGGGTCGTGAAGGAGATGGACATGCGGTACGACGACCTGGCGTCGTTCGGCTTCCGGCACGTCGACGACTTCAACAAGGCCGTCCAGAACGAGGAGATCGTGCTGCCGGCCGGCAGTGAGCGGAAGCTCAAGCCGTACCCGTACCTGCTCGTCGTCGTGGACGAGCTCGCCGACCTCATGCTCGTCGCCCCGCGCGACGTCGAGGAGTCGATCGTCCGCATCACCCAGCTCGCCCGCGCCGCCGGCATCCACCTGGTGCTCGCGACGCAGCGCCCGTCGGTGGACGTCATCACGGGCCTCATCAAGGCGAACGTGCCGTCGCGCATCGCCTTCGCCGTCACGAGCGTCACGGACTCCCGCGTCATCCTCGACCAGCCCGGCGCCGACAAGCTCATCGGCCAGGGCGACGGCCTGTTCCTGCCCATGGGGTCGTCCAAGGCGGTCCGCGTGCAGGGCGCCTGGGTGCAGGAGACCGAGGTCGCCGAGGTCGTCCAGCACGTCACGCGACAGGCCCAGCCCGAGTACCGGCAGGACGTCGCGGCCGTGGTCGAGCGCAAGGAGATCGACGCCGACATCGGCGACGACCTCGAGCTGCTGTTGGCGGCCGTCGAACAGGTCGTCTCGACGCAGTTCGGTTCGACGTCGATGCTGCAGCGCAAGCTCCGGGTCGGCTTCGCGAAGGCCGGGCGGCTCATGGACCTCATGGAGTCCCGCGACATCGTCGGGCCGTCCGAGGGGTCCAAGGCACGTGACGTCCTCGTGACGGGGGACCAGCTGCCCGCGGTGCTCGCGAAGCTCCGGGGCGAGGAGCCGCCGGCAGCGCCCGCCGCCCCCGCCGCGGCTGGGTCCACGCACCCGGCGGAGGGGTCCGACGACCGGTACGGGGACGACCCGGTGGCCGGCATGACACGTGGGTACGATGAGGTGGACGGTGACACCGACGAGGACGCCTGGGGCCTGACGGGCAGGGAGTGAGACCATGACCGCCTCCGACGGTACGACCAACCGGTTCCCGTGGCGCGGCCGGATCCTGCGGAAGGGTCCCGGCCCCGCGTCGACCGCGAACGTCGCGAACATCATCACCGTGGTGCGCATCCTCATGGCGCCGCTGTTCTTCGTGCTGCTCCTGGCGGACGCCGGTGCGGACGGGCCGGTGCGGATCTGGGCCGCGGTGCTCTTCGTCGTGGCGATCGTCACCGACAGCGCCGACGGCATCATCGCGCGACGCCAGGACCTGGTCACCGACTTCGGGAAGCTCGTCGACCCGATCGCCGACAAGGTCCTCATCGGCGGCGCCCTCGTGGCCCTCTCGATCCTCGGAGAATTGCCCTGGTACGTGACGGTGCTCATCATGGTCCGTGAGATCGGCATCACCGTCTTCCGGTTCGCCGTGCTGTCCGACCGGGTCATCCCGGCCAGCCGCGGCGGCAAGGTCAAGACCGTGCTGCAGGCCGTCGCGCTCACCCTCGCGCTGTTCCCGTGGTGGCACCTGGTCGGCGACCTCGCGCACTGGGTGAACGGCGTCTTCATGGCGGCCGCCCTCGTGGCGACCGTGGCGAGCGGTGTCGACTACCTGGTGCAGGCGTGGAAGCACAACCGGACCCCGGCGTGACCGACGCCGACTCCGGCGGTCACGCAGCGGCACTCGTGGCGGCCCTGACCGCACGCGGCGAGACCGTGGCGGTCGCGGAGTCGTTGACCGGCGGACTCGTCGTGTCGGAGCTGGTCGGCGTCCCCGGGGCGTCGGCCGTCGTGCGCGGCGGTGTCGTCGCCTACGCAACGCCCGTGAAGGCGACCGTGCTCGGTGTCGATGCCGACCTGCTCGCCGAGCACGGCGCCGTGGACCCCGAGGTGGCCCGCCAGATGGCCGCGGGTGTCCGGATCGCGCTGGCCGTGGACGGCGTCCCCGCGACCTGGGGGATCAGCACGACCGGCGTCGCCGGACCGGATCCGCAGGACGGCAAACCGGTCGGCACCGTGTTCATCGGGATCGCGAGCGCCGAGCGCGCCGCAGCGGTCGAACTCCACCTGGACGGGGACCGCGGGGCAATCCGCGCGGCGGTCGTCTCCGAACTCCTGGCACGTCTGCGATCCAGACTCCAGGGCGTGGAATAGCGGGCGTGACCGTCAGGTTACATCTCACGCAATCTCCAGCAGGACGGCAGCCGCACTGGCTACCATGCTGCAACCGGCAGCCTCAGGGTCGCCGGACCCGAGCTCGGTCATCCGGATCGAGCGGGCGCGGAGATGACAGGAAGGAGGAGTTCTCATGGTTCTCGTTCGTCAGGAAATCGGCGACGTGCTGCGGGACTTCCGCTTGCAGAAGGGCCGGACCCTCCGTCAGGTCGCGTCCAAGGCCAGTGTTGCCCTCGGGTACCTCAGCGAAGTGGAGCGCGGTCAGAAAGAGGCCAGCTCCGAGATCCTCGCTTCTGTGGCGGATGCCCTCGACACCCCGATCTCGACGATCATGCGCGAGGTGGGCGACCGCCTCGCAGTGGTCGAGGGACTCACGCGTGTCCCGGACACGCTCCCGGACGAGCTCGTCGCCGAGTTCGACAACGACCTCGCGGTGCGCTGACCCGTACCGCTCGAACGCCCCCGTCGGTCCGCCGACGGGGGCGTTCCCCGTTGTTACGCTGGTCCGATGCGGGTGAGTGAGTTCTGGCGAGCCGTCGACCAGGTGTTCGGGGACGCGTACGGAGCGGTCGTGTCCCGGGACGTCGTGCTCGAACAGCTCGGAGGCCGGTCAGCCGCCGATGCCCTCGCAGCGGGCATCGACGCGCGTGCCGTGTGGGACGCCCTCTGCGACTCGCAGGACGTCCCGCTCGAGCGTCGGCACGGCAAGGGACTGCAGGAGCCGCGCGACTGAGTCCGCGGAGGATGGGAACGTGTGTTCGGCGTGTCGCTCGAACACGTGTTCGGTCGGTGCTACGTTCCTCCACAGCGACGTCGACCGGGTGTCCCATCCACGACCTCCGCTCCTGACGGCAGGGATGTCGGTGGGCGGCCGTAGGTTCGAGGACATCGGAACACGTCCGAAGCCTTGTCGCAGAACGAGTGGCCTTGCACCATCGGCCGGTCCGGACGCGACAGCCTACAGGCGGCCGTCATCAGCACGAAGGAGCACCCCATGCCATCACCAGTAGACCGCGAGAAGGCCCTCGAGACCGCACTCGCCCAGATCGACCGTCAGTTCGGCAAGGGTGCCGTGATGCGCCTCGGGACGGATGAGCGTGCCCCGGTGGCCGTCATCCCCACCGGTTCCGTCGCGCTGGACGTCGCGCTCGGGATCGGTGGGCTCCCGCGCGGACGCATCATCGAGATCTACGGGCCGGAGTCCTCCGGCAAGACCACGCTGACGATCCACGCCATCGCGAACGCGCAGCGCAACGGCGGCATCGCGGCGTTCATCGACGCCGAGCACGCGCTCGACCCGGAGTACGCCAAGAAGCTCGGGGTCGACATCGACGCGCTCCTCGTCTCGCAGCCGGACACCGCCGAGCAGGCGCTCGAGATCGCGGACATGCTCGTCCGGTCGGGTTCCATCGACCTCATCGTCATCGACTCCGTCGCGGCACTCGTGCCCCGCGCGGAGATCGAGGGCGAGATGGGTGACTCGCACGTCGGTCTGCAGGCCCGCCTCATGTCGCAGGCACTCCGCAAGCTCGCCGGTGGGCTGAACCAGACGCAGACCACGATGATCTTCATCAACCAGCTGCGCGAGAAGATCGGTGTGTTCTTCGGATCGCCCGAGACGACCTCCGGCGGTAAGGCGCTCAAGTTCTACGCGTCGGTCCGCCTCGACATCCGTCGCATCGAGACGCTGAAGAGCGGGACGGACGCCGTCGGCAACCGCACCCGCGTCAAGGTCGTCAAGAACAAGATGGCGCCGCCCTTCAAGCAGGCCGAGTTCGACATCCTGTACGGGGTGGGCATCTCGCGCGAGGGTTCGCTGCTGGACTTCGGCGTCGACCACGGGATCGTGAAGAAGTCCGGTGCTTGGTACACCTACGACGGCGACCAGCTCGGGCAGGGCAAGGAGAACTCGCGCTCCTTCCTCATCCAGAACCCCGAGATCGCCGCTGAGATCGAGGGCAAGATCCTCGCCAAGCTCGGCGTCGGCGGTGCGAAGGAAGCGGCGCCGGTCGACTCGATCGCGCCGAAGCTCGCGGAGCGCAAGGGCGCGTGACCGACCACGACGGCGAGGACCTCGCGCCGGTCACCGACCTGTTCGGTGCGAGGTCCCGCCGGCGCTCCGGCGGTGCCCGGCCCGGTGCCGGCGACGCTGGTGGCGCGGGTGTGGCTCCAGCGGTCGCCCCCAGCCGGGCGGATGTCGGCAGCGATGATCCGGGTGCCGGTGCCGGTGCCGGTGCCGGTTCCGGACGGGAGCGTGTGCCTGTGGCTCCGCCGTCCGACGCCGACGCCGACGCCCCGGTGCCGCTGCCCGTCCGCGGTGCGCAGGCGGCCTGGCTGTCCCCGGTTGTCGGCGACGGTTCGGGCCGGAGCGCTCGCGCCGAGCAGGACGGGTACGGCGACGAGGAAGCCGACGCGCAGACAGCGTCGGTCTTCTCGATCACCGGCGATGAGTTGGACCCGGCGGACGCCCCGCGGCCGCTCGACGAGCAGCGCGCCGACGCCGAGCGCGTCAGCATGCGCGCGCTCAGCCGCCGCGGCGTGAGCACATCCGAGCTCCGGGCGATGCTCAGCAAGCAGGACGCGTTCGACCCCGACGTGATCGAGCAGGAGATCGAGCGGCTCACCCGCGTCGGACTGCTCGACGACGTCGCCCTGGCCACCGACCTCGTGGACCGGATGCACTCGCGCAAGGGACTGGGCCGGCAGGCGATCGTGGCGGACCTCCGTCGCCGCGGCATCGACCAGGCCGCGATCGACGCAGCACTCGACGCGGCCGCGGACGACGAGGACGACGAGTTCATCCGGGCGATCGAGCTCGCCACCAAGCGTGCGGGCCAGATGCGTGGTCTTGACCGTGCGACGGCCGAGCGGCGGCTGTCCGGGTTCCTCATGCGCAAGGGCTACAACGGCGGTGTCGTGCGGATCGCGGTCGAGCGTGCGCTCGACGGACCGCGGCGTCCGCCGACCGGAGGCCGCGGCACCGTCCGGTTCGAGTAGAGCGGCTCCGGTCCCGATCCGGCCGCTGTCCGGGGTGCGCCCGGTTCTACACTGGGACGATCATGGAGACCGTCGCCGCGCGCCCGCGTACCTACGAAGTGCGCACCTACGGGTGCCAGATGAACGTGCACGACTCCGAGCGGCTCAGCGGGTCGCTCCGAGCCGCCGGGTACGTCGCCGCGGAGGACGAGCAGGCCGACGTCGTCGTCATCAACACCTGCGCCGTGCGCGAGAACGCGGACAAGCGCCTGTACGGCAACCTCGGCCGGCTCGCGGCCGTCAAGCGCGAGCGCCCCGGCATGCAGATCGCCGTCGGCGGCTGCCTGGCGCAGAAGGACAAGGACGTCATCCTCGAGAAGGCGCCGTGGGTGGACGTCGTGTTCGGCACGCACAATATGGGCTCCCTGCCGACCCTGCTCGAGCGGGCCCGGCACAACGACGAGGCACAGCTCGAGATCCTCGAGTCCCTCGACGTCTTCCCCTCGACATTGCCGACCAAGCGGGAGTCGACCTCGAGCGGCTGGGTGTCGATCTCCGTCGGCTGCAACAACACGTGCACGTTCTGCATCGTGCCGTCCCTCCGCGGCAAGGAGCGGGACCGCCGGCCGGGTGACGTGCTCGCCGAGATCCAGGCCCTCGTCGACGACGGTGCGATCGAGGTCACGCTGCTCGGGCAGAACGTCAACTCCTACGGCGTCGAGTTCGGCGACCGTCAGGCGTTCGGCAAGCTCCTCCGCGCCACCGGGCAGATCGACGGCCTGGAACGCGTGCGCTTCACCAGTCCGCACCCCGCAGCGTTCACCGACGACGTCATCAGCGCGATGGCGGAGACGCCGAACGTCATGCCGCAGCTGCACATGCCGCTGCAGTCCGGCTCGGACCGGGTGCTCAAGGCCATGCGGCGCAGCTACCGGAGCGAACGCTTCCTCGGCATCCTCGACCGGGTGCGCACCGCGATCCCGCACGCTGCGATCTCGACCGACATCATCGTCGGCTTCCCGGGCGAGACGGACGAGGACTTCGCGGACACCATGCGCGTCGTCGAGCAGGCCCGGTTCGCCACGGCCTTCACGTTCCAGTACTCGATCCGCCCCGGTACCCCGGCTGCGACGATGGACGGTCAACTGCCGAAGGAGGTCGTGCAGGAGCGGTACGAGCGACTCATCGCCCTGCAGGAGCGGATCACCGCAGAGGAGAACAGCGCACAGCTCGGGCGCACCGTCGAGGTCCTCGTGGCCACGGGGGAGGGCAAGAAGGACGACAGCACGCACCGCCTCTCCGGCCGCGCCGAGGACTCCCGCCTCGTGCACTTCGCGGTGCCGGCCGGGTCCGACGTGCCACGACCCGGCGACGTCGTCTCCGTCGAGGTGACCCGGGCCGCGCCGCACTTCCTCATCGCGGATTCGGACGCCCCCCTCCGCGTCCGCCGCACCCGAGCGGGCGACGCGTGGGACCGCGCGCAGGCCGAGTCGTGCGGCGTCCCCACCCCTGCCGTCCCCGGAGCCGGACCACGTCCGGTGTCGCTCGGTCTCCCCACGCTCCGTGTCGGACGCTGACGGACGCTCGGCGGACCCCGGGTCCCGCTCCGGTGCGGCGATCGACGGACCCGCCGGGCCGGGCGTCGGTCCGGGTGTCGGGAGCGACCAGGGCGCACCACTCGACCTGGTCGCCGGCGCGGACGTCGTCGCGGTGGTCGGGGCGACCGGCACCGGCAAGTCCGAGCTCGCCCTGGCCCTCGCCGAACGGCACCGTGCGCATGGCCGACGGGCGGAGATCGTCAACGCCGATGCCATGCAGCTCTACCGCGGTATGGACATCGGCACCGCGAAGGTCCCGGAGTCCGGACGTCGCGGGATCCCGCACCACCAGCTCGACGTGCTCGACGTCACGGACGAGGCGAGCGTCGCGGCGTACCAGCGTGACGCCCGCACGGCGATCACGGAGATCACGGCAGACGGCGGTGTCGCCGTGCTCGTCGGCGGCAGCGGCCTCTACGTGTCCGCCGTGCTGTTCGACCTCGACTTCCCGGGGACCGATCCCGTGCTCCGCGAGCAGCTCGAGCGGGAGCACCGGGAGCTCGGGCCGACCGTCCTGCTCGACCGACTGCGAGCGCTCGACCCGGCCGCGGCGGCCGTGATCGACGCCCGCAACCCGCGGCGGTTGATCCGGGCCGTCGAGATCGCGAGCCGGTCGGACCGCGTCACCCCGAGCCTCCCGTCCGCGCCGCGCCCGTGGCGACCGGCGCACGTCCTGCACCTGCGGCGCGACCGCGAGCAGCTCGTGGCCGGCCTCCGCACCCGGGCCGAGCGCATGTTCGCCACCGGGCTCGTGGACGAGGTCGCGACCCTGCGGGACCGGGGACTCGAACAGGGCCGCACGGCGCGTGCCGCCATCGGGTACGCGCAGGCACTCCAGGTCTTCCGCGGGGAGGCGACGGTCGACCATGCCGTGGAGGCGACGAGCATCGCGACGCGCAAGTACGCGCGACGACAGGTCTCCTGGTTCAAGCGGTACGCCGACGCCGGGACGACCCGGGTGAGCGCGGTGGACGTCACCGGCGCCGGGGCCGCGGAGCTGTCGGGACTGGCCCGTAGGATCGTCCCGTGACCGAGCTGCACTTCACCAAGGGCCACGGGACCGGCAACGACTTCGTCCTGTTCGCCGACCCCGACGCAACGGTCGACCTGACCCCGGACCGGATCCGTGCGATCGCGGACCGGCGGTTCGGCGTCGGCGCCGACGGCGTCATCCGGGCGGTGCGGTCCGACGCGATCCCCGAGGGCCGAGCGGTCCTCGCCGAGGACCCGGACGCCACCTGGTTCATGGACTACCACAACGCCGACGGCTCGGTGGCCGAGATGTGTGGCAACGGGATCCGCGTCTTCGCCCGGTACCTGACCGAGGCGGGACTCGTCGACCTCGCCCCGGGACAGACCCTGACCGTGGGCAGCCGGAAGGGCGTCGTCGACATCCAACGGTCGTCGACGGGCTTCGCTGCCGACCTCGGCCGGTGGCGTCCCGGCATCGACGGTGGCGGGTCGGACGACGTCCTCGTCCGCGCGAAGGAGCTCGACCGCGCACGGCCCGGCCTCGGCATCGACGTGGGCAACCCGCACGTCGTCGTGGCGGTCGCCAGCGAGGAGGAGCTCGCCGGCATCGACCTGACCTACGTGCCGGTGCTCGACCCGGCTCCCGCTTCGGGCGCGAACGTCGAGTTCGTGCTCCCCGGCGACCCACTCGTCACGGACGGTGTCGGCGAGATCACGATGCGCGTGCACGAGCGTGGGAGTGGCGAGACGCTGTCGTGCGGGACGGGTGCGATCGCCGCGGCCCTCGCGACCCGGTACTGGGCGGGCTCGGCAGCGCCGGACACCTGGCGCGTCCGCGTTCCGGGCGGCGTGCTCACCGTGCGCATGTTCGCCGCGGAGGACGGCGAGCACGTCTCGCTCGCCGGCCCGGCGGAACTCGTCTTCTCGGGTGACCTCACGGTCTGAGGCGGCCTGAGCCCGTCTGGGCCCGCCCGAGCCGGTCTGGGCCCGCCCGAGCTGGTCTGGGTCCGTCCGAGCTGATCCGGGCCCGCCCAAGCTGATCCGGGCCCGCCCAAGCTGGTCTGGGCCCGCCCGAGCTGGGCCGGGCAGGCCTCAGCCAGCCCCGGTCACGCCGTCCGGTGCACCCGGATGACGCGGAAGCCCTTGTCGGTCGTCGCCCGCGTGACGGTGAAGCCCTCCGCCAGCGTCTGCTGCAACCAGCGCTGCAGGGAGTCCCCGCCGAGGTCCTTCGACACCACGAGCCAGGCGTCCCCGCCGACGGCGAGCCGGGGGATCCACGTGCGGAGGATGTCGTGCAGTTCGTCCTTGCCGACCCGGATCGGCGGGTTCGACCAGATCGTCCGGAACGTCGCGTCGGGCGGGATGTCGGCGGGCAGACCCACCGTCACGTTGCCCGCTCCGGCAGTGGCGGCGTTGGTGCGTGCAAGGTCGAGGACACGCTCGTTGACGTCGACGCCCCACACGTGGGCGTCGGGGGACTGCAGCGCCATGGTGATCGCCAGCGGACCCCACCCGCATCCGACGTCGAGCAGGTCCCCGGTGGGCGCGGGCGCGGGGACGGTGCGCAGCAGCACGCTCGTGCCGCGGTCGATGCCGTCCGGGCTGAAGACGCCGGCGGCGGTGGTGAGGTCGAGCGTCCGACCGGCGAGCGTCACGCGGATCTGCCGCGGCCGCGCCGGGCTCTCCGGAGTGGCAGAGAAGTAGTGGTCGTTCGCCATGGAAGAACCGTACCGGGAACCCCGTGTGTCCAGAGGGCTCCGGAGGTACCCTGTGGACAGCATGACGGAATCCCATCAGCAGGACGAACAGGCCATCCACGACGACAGCGCAGACGGTGTCGTCGAGCGGGTGCTGCGCAACGCCGACCGGCGCGCAGCATCCTCCATCTTCGCGCCGGCGCAGGCGATCCAGACCCGCTCGGTGGACGAGCAGGGCTGGGACGGCGACGGCGAACAGTACGACCGTGAGGACCGTGCGGCGCTGCGCCGCGTCGGCGGCCTCTCCACCGAGCTCGAGGACGTCACCGAGGTCGAGTACCGGCAGCTCCGGCTCGAGCGGGTCGTCCTCATCGGCGTGTACGCGCAGGGCGACGCCTCCGACGCCGAGAACTCCCTCCGCGAACTGTCGGCCCTCGCCGAGACCGCGGGTGCCGTGGTGCTCGACGGCCTCCTGCAGCGCCGACCGAACCCGGACCCGGCGACGTACCTCGGCAAGGGCAAGGCCCAGGAACTCGCGATGGTGGTCAAGGCCACCGGTGCCGACACGGTCATCGCCGACACCGAACTCGCACCCTCGCAGCGCCGCGCGCTCGAGGACGTCGTGAAGGTCAAGGTGATCGACCGGACGGCCGTGATCCTGGACATCTTCAGCCAGCACGCCACCACCCGCGAGGGCAAGGCGCAGGTCGAGCTCGCACAGCTCGAGTACCTGCTGCCGCGTCTGCGCGGTTGGGGTGAGTCGATGTCCCGACAGGCCGGTGGTCAGGTCTCCGGCGGTGCGGGCATGGGCTCCCGTGGTCCCGGTGAGACGAAGATCGAGCTCGACCGACGCCGCATCCACACCCGGATGGCGAAGTTGCGCCGCCAGATCGCGTCGTTCACACCCGCCCGCGAGGCCAAGCGTGCCGACCGGAATCGCAACGACGTCCCGAGCGTCGCGATCGCCGGGTACACGAACGCCGGCAAGTCCTCGCTCCTCAACCGACTGACGAGCGCCGGCGTCCTGGTGCAGAACCAGCTGTTCGCCACCCTCGACTCGACGGTCCGGCGCACGGAGACGTCGAAGGGTCGCGAGTTCACCTTCACGGACACCGTGGGCTTCGTCCGGAACCTCCCGCACCAGTTGGTCGAGGCGTTCCGTTCGACGCTCGAGGAGGTCGGGAACGCGGACGTCATCGTGCACGTCGTCGACGGCTCCCACCCGGACCCGGCGGCGCAGCTCGCGACCGTCCGCGACGTGATCGGCGACGTCGGTGCACGCGACATCCCGGAGGTCGTCGTGTTCAACAAGGCCGACCTGATCGACGACACCCAGCGCATGGCCCTCGTGGCGCTCGCGCCGGACGCCGTCTTCGTGTCGGCGCGGACCGGTGCCGGCATCCCGGACCTGCTCGCGGCGATCGAGGCACGCCTGCCGGAGCCCGACGTCGAACTGACCGTCGTCCTCCCGTTCTCCCGCGGCGACCTGGTCTCGCAGCTGCACGACGCCGGCGCGGTCGAGTCCCTCGACTACGTGGCGGAGGGGACGCGCCTCCGGGTGCGGGTCTTCCAGCGGGAGGTCGCCGAACTCGACCCGTACGTGGTCGCGCCGGTCGCGTCCGTCTGACGCTGGTCCGCCGGACGGGAGGCGCGGTGCACGCTCGCACCGCGCCTCCCGTCCGGCGTCCCGCGGGACGCCGACGAGGGCGGCTGTCCGCACCGCCTTCGCGATGCGTGCGGCCGCCCTCGTCGTGTGTCGGGGAGTGGTGTCAGAGGGAGCGGAGGACTGCGACGACCTTGCCGAGGACCGTCGCGGCGTCGCCGAGGATCGGCTCGAACGCGGAGTTGCGGGGCAGCAGCCACGTGTGCCCGTCGCGCTGACGGAAGACCTTGACGGTCGCTTCCTCGTCGAGCATGGCGGCGACGACGTCACCGTTCTCGGCGGTCTGCTGTGCACGGACGACCACCCAGTCGCCGTCGCAGATCGCGGCGTCGATCATCGACTCGCCCACGACCTTGAGCATGAAGAGGTCGCCCGTCCCGACCAGCTGACGGGGGAGCGGGATGATCTCGTCGACGTGCTGCTCCGCTGTGATCGGGACACCGGCCGCGATGCGCCCGACCAGCGGCACGAGGGTGGTGGCGTCCACGTCCGGCCCGTCGGTGCCGGGCGCCGGCTCGTCGACGAGGACCTCGAGCGCGCGCGGGCGGTTCGGGTCACGACGGATCCACCCGCCGAGCTCGAGCTGTCCGAGCTGGTGCGAGACGCTCGAGAGTGACGAGAGGCCGGCGGCGTCGCCGATCTCGCGCATGCTCGGCGGGTAGCCCCGGCTGGCGATCGACGCGCGGATGGCGTCGAGGATCGACTGCTGCTTCGCGGTCAGCGGTTTCTGTCCGCGCAGTTCGTCCGTCACGTCTCGCCCTTCGTCGCGGTGGAACGATGTCCGCGGAAATGTCGGTGGTGGCCGCGAGACTCGTTCCAGTCGCTCGAAACAGTATCCGGTCGGCGCACCCGGGCCAAACACTTGTTCGAGCGTGTCGCAGGAAATCCCCCCACAGATCCCCTCCACGGGACTTGTGCATCCACCCGATCGAACGTATGTTCGGTACACGGCTTCGGTCGGCCCATCCGGACCGGTCGGACTCCGACGGCAAGCAGGAAGGCAACGACATGAGCACCAACGCCATCGTGGACACGCAGCACACCGCAGCACCCGCAGTGCGGACGCGTCTCCGTCTCACCCGCCGCGGGCGGGTCGTCTTCACGACCCTCGCCGCCCTTCCCGTGCTGTTCTGCGTCGGGATCGCGATGCTCAACGGCGGTCAGGCATCTGCCGGTGACCGGGCGGCCGACGTGCACTTCGACACCGTCACGGTCCAGCCGGGCGAGACCCTGTGGCAGCTTGCCGAGCAGACCGCGCCCGACTCCGACCCGCGCGACTTCGTCCAGGACGTCGTGAGCCTCAACGCACTCGACGGCTCGGGTGTGCAGGCCGGCCAGGAGATCGCCATCCCGGCCCAGTACGGCAACTGACCGTCCGACCGTCGGGTGTCCGACGCGATCACCGATCGCGCACCGTCCGGACGGGCAGCGAGCCCCGAGGTGGCGCGGCCTACGATGGATCGGTGGCAACCACGCTCGAAGACCTCCCCATCCGCGACGACCTGCGCGGGCAGAGCCCCTACGGCGCCCCGCAGAAGCACGTCCGCGTGCAGCTCAACGTCAACGAGAACACGCATCCCGTCCCGGAGGACGTCGCGGAGGACATCGTCGCCTCGGTCCGCCGAGCGCTGACGACCGTCAACCGCTACCCGGACCGCGAGTTCACCGAGCTGCGGGAGTCGCTCGCCGGGTACCTCGGGCACGGACTCGGACCGGAGTCGATCTGGGCGGCGAACGGCTCGAATGAGGTCATCCAGCAGCTCCTCCAGGCCTTCGGTGGCCCGGGGCGGAGTGTGCTCGGGTTCCCGCCCACCTACTCGATGCACTCGATCATCGCGTCGGGCACCGGCACCGAGTGGATCCCGGCCGACCGTGACGCCGCGTTCCGGATTTCGCCCGAGACCGCCGTGGCCGCGGTCACCGCCCACCGGCCGGACCTCGTCTTCCTCTGCGGGCCGAACAACCCGACCGGGACGCCACTCGACCTCGCCACGATCGAGGCCGTCTACGACGCGACCGACGGCATCGTGATGGTCGACGAGGCGTACGCCGAGTTCATGCCGGTCGGGCAGCCGACCGCGCTCACCCTCCTGCCCGGTCGGGAGCGCCTGGTCGTGTCCCGCACCATGAGCAAGGCCTTCGCCTTCGCCGGCGCCCGGGTCGGCTACCTCGCCGCGGACCCCGCCGTCATCGACGCGCTCCGCCTCGTGCGTCTGCCGTACCACCTGTCCGCCCTCACCCAGGCCGCGGCCGTCGCCGCCCTCCGGCACGCCCCGGAGATGCTGCGCATGGTCGACGACATCCGCGGGCAGCGCGACCGCATGGTGACGGAACTGCGCGCGATGGGGTACCAGCCGCACGAGACGTGGTCGAACTTCGTGCTGTTCGGCGGGGTCGCCGACCCGCGTGCAGCGTTCGAGTCGCTGCTCGAGCGCGACGTGATCGTGCGCGACCTCGGCATCCCGAACCACCTCCGCGTGAGCGCCGGGACGGCGGAGGAGACGACCGCTTTCCTCGACGCCATGCGCGCGGTCGCCGCCGAGCAGCCGCCCGTTAGGGTTGCAGCATGACCGCGCGCACCGCCGAGATCACCCGCTCGACGAGCGAGTCGACCGTGTCCCTGTCGCTCGACCTCGACGGCACCGGGAAGTCCGACATCGCGACGAGCGTGCCGTTCTTCGACCACATGCTGACGGCGTTCAGCAAGCACTCCCTGATCGACCTGCGCGTGCAGAGCTCCGGTGACACGGACATCGACGTGCACCACACGGTCGAGGACACCGGCATCGTGCTGGGGCAGGCGCTCCGGCAGGCGCTCGGCGACCGCGCGGGCATCGGCCGCTACGGGGACGCCCTCGTCCCGCTCGACGAAGCCCTGGCGCAGGCGGTCGTCGACGTGTCCGGTCGTCCGTACCTCGTCCACACTGGAGAGCCCGCCGGCTTCGAGTTCCACCGGATCGGCGGACACTTCACCGGGTCCATGGTCCGGCACGTGTTCGAGGCGATCACGATGAACGCCGGCATCACCGTCCACGTCCGCGTCCTCGACGGGCGCGACCCCCACCACATCGCGGAGGCCGAGTTCAAGGCCTTCGCCCGCGCGATGCGCCGCGCCGTCGAACTCGACCCGCGCGTCGACGGCATCCCGTCCACGAAGGGCACGCTGTGAGCACCACCCGGCCGAACGTCGTCGTCCTGGACTACGGCTCCGGCAACGTCCACTCCGCCGCGAAGGCGCTCGAGCGCGCCGGCGCCGACGTGACGCTCTCGAACGACAAGCAGGCCGGGCTCAAGGCCGACGGGCTCCTGGTCCCCGGTGTCGGCGCGTTCGCCGCGGTCGTCGACCAGCTCGAGGGGGTGCGCGGCGGCGAGATCGTCGACCACCGCCTGGCCGGTGGGCGGCCCGTGCTCGGGATCTGCGTCGGCATGCAGGTCCTGTTCGAGCGCGGCGTCGAGCGCGGTGCCGACGTCGAGGGCCTCGGGCAGTGGCCCGGCGTCGTCGAACCGATCGAGGCCGAGGTCCTACCGCACATGGGCTGGAACACGGTCGAGGCCCCGGAGGACTCCGTGCTGTTCGACGGCCTCCGCGACGAGCGCTTCTACTTCGTGCACTCCTACGGCGTCACCGACTTCCCGCTCGAGGCGTACGGGCCGTTCCGTGCGCCGAAGCTCACCTGGGCCGAGCACGGGGAACGGTTCATCGCCGCGGTCGAGAACGGCCCGCTGAGCGCCACGCAGTTCCACCCGGAGAAGTCCGGCGAGCCGGGCATCCGCCTCCTCCGCAACTGGGTCTCGTCACTGTGACCCCCGATCCCGACGGGACCATGACCGAGCTCTCCACCACCCAGCCCCTCGTCCTGCTGCCGGCCGTCGACGTCGTCGACGGTCAGGCCGTGCGCCTCACCCAGGGCGAGGCCGGCAGCGAGACCGGGTACGGCGACCCCGTCGTCGCGGCCCGCACCTGGCGTGACCAGGGGGCGGAGTGGATCCACCTCGTGGACCTCGACGCGGCGTTCGGTCGTGGCGACAACCGCAGGGTGATCGCGCACGCCGTCCGCGAGGTCGAGGGCGTGTCCGTCGAGCTCTCCGGCGGCATCCGCGACGACGCCTCGCTCGAGGCCGCCCTCGCCACCGGCGCCGCCCGGGTCAACCTCGGCACGGCCGCGCTCGAGAACCCCGACTGGGCCGCGCGGGTCATCGGGCAGTACGGCGAGCAGATCGCCGTGGGGCTCGACGTCCGCGGCACCACCCTCGCAAGCCGGGGATGGACCGAGGACGCGGGCGACCTCTGGGAGGTGCTCGACCGGCTCGAGGACGCCGGCTGCGCCCGGTACGTCGTCACCGACGTCACGAAGGACGGCACGCTGCAGGGCCCGAACGTCGACCTGCTGCGCCAGGTGTGCGACCGGACCGACCAGCCCGTGGTGGCCTCGGGCGGCATCTCGACGCTCGACGACCTGCGTGCGCTCCGCGAACTCGTGCCGCACGGTCTCGAGGGCGCGATCATCGGCAAGGCGCTGTACTCAGGGGCGTTCACGCTCCCGGCCGCGCTCGACATCGCCTCGGAGTAGTCCGTGGCGGGGATCTCGAACGGCCGCGGCACCGGCCCGGAACCCGACGACCGGACCGCCGAGGAGCACGCGGCGCACGACCACACCGCCGACTCCGCGGGGAACCCCTGGGCCGGTCGGACGTTCGACGCACACGACACGACGTTTGCCGAGGACGACGGCCTGGCCGACCCGGACCTCGTCGCCGCGATCACCGCGGTCGCCTCGGGAGGCCCGCACGGCGCCGTCGTGGACGCCCTGCGCTCAGCACGTCTGCTCATCCCGCTCGTCGCCGAAGCGGGCGACGTCGGGGAGACCCCGGACGGGCGCAGCGTCGACAAGACGCAGGAACTGTCGATCGTGACC
Organism: Curtobacterium sp. MCPF17_046; assembly: GCF_003224295.1. Classification (NCBI taxonomy): domain Bacteria; kingdom Bacillati; phylum Actinomycetota; class Actinomycetes; order Micrococcales; family Microbacteriaceae; genus Curtobacterium; species Curtobacterium sp. MCPF17_046. Next base: position 199,274 of record NZ_QKLB01000005.1, read on the forward strand.
GTGGCCGGCCCGGACGGCCGCGCCGTCATGCCCGCCTTCACCTCGGTCGAGGCGATGCGCGCCTGGGACGCCGGTGCCCGTCCGATCCCGGTCGAGTCCCGCCGGGTGGCGATGGCCGCGGCGAGCGAGGACACGCAACTCGTCGTGCTCGACCCCACGGCAGCGACCGAGTTCGTCCTGCGGCGGCCCGCGGTGTGGGCGCTCGGGCAGGACCTGCCCTGGACGCCGTGCTCCGAGGACCCCGAGGTCGCGCGGGCCTTCGCCGGCACGATCGAGACCGAACCGGCCGTGGTCCGGGTCGAGCTGTCACCGGGGGACCCGCTCTCCCGGTTCGCCGGGCCCGAGCTCACGGTCGGCCTGCGACTCATCGCCGGGCTCGACCGCGAGCAGGTGACGGAACTGGTCGGGCGCCTGCAGCAGCGGTGGGCCACCGATCCGGTGATCGCGGAACGCGTCGACAGCATGCGCGTCGCCCTCCGCGCCGCCTGATCACGGCCCTCCGACGACCGGGAGGCCCGTGTCCGGTCCGACCCGCGGGTCCGCCCGCTCGGCGGTGCGGCCCGGTGAGCCGCGGGTGCGCCGGTACGATGGCCGGGTGAGCAGCATCCCGACGACAGCCTCCGGTACCGGCGACATCGTCACGGGTCCGACCGGTCGGCCCGTGCGGGCGTTCCCCGTGCCGGACGAGCTGGACGGCCACGGTCCGGCGCGCATCATCTCCCTGTGCAACCAGAAGGGCGGGGTCGGCAAGACCACCACCGCCATCAACCTCGGTGCCGCGCTGGCCGAGTACGGGCGGAAGGTGCTGGCAGTCGACTTCGACCCGCAGGGTGCCCTCTCCGCCGGCCTGGGCGTGCGGACGCACGACATCCCCACCGTCTACGACCTGCTCATGGGCGCCGTGAAGGACCCGAACCAGGTCATCCAGCCGACGAACGTGCCGTTGCTCGACGTCATCCCGGCGAACATCGACCTGTCCGCGGCCGAGGTGCACCTGGTCAACGAGGTCGCCCGGGAGCAGATCCTCGCGAGCGTGCTGCGGAAGGTGTCGAACGACTACGACGTCATCCTCATCGACTGCCAGCCCTCGCTCGGCCTCCTGACCGTGAACGCCCTGACGGCCGCGCACGGTGTGCTCATCCCGCTCGAGTGCGAGTTCTTCGCCCTCCGCGGTGTCGCGCTGCTCATCGAGACCATCGACAAGGTGCGCGACCGGCTCAACCCGGCCCTGACGCTCGACGGCATCCTCCCGACCATGTACGACTCGCGGACACTGCACTCGCGGGAGGTCATGGAGCGGGTCGTCGAGACGTTCGGTGACCGTGTCCTCGACACCGTCATCGGGCGCACCGTGAAGTTCCCGGACGCCACGGTGTCCGCACGGCCGATCACGCAGACGGCTCCCGAGCACGCCGCGGCCCACGCCTACCGGCAGCTGGCCCGAGAGCTCGTCCAGCGTGGCGCCGTCGCCTGAGGACCCGGCCACGAGCCTCCCGTCCGGCACGCCCGGACCCGTCGACGACGCGCGCGACGCGCCGGTCGGCACCACGACGGCACCCGGGTTCCGGGTGCGTCTCAGCAACTTCGACGGACCGTTCGACCTGCTGCTCTCGCTCATCACGAAACACGAGCTCGACATCACCGAGGTCGCCCTCAGCGCGGTCACGGGGGAGTTCATCGAGTACGTGCGACAGGCCGAGTCGAGCGACGAACTCGACGAGGCGAGCGAGTTCCTCGTCGTCGCTGCGACGCTCCTCGACCTGAAGATCGTCGGACTGCTCCCGCAGGGTGAACTCGTGGACGCCGAGGACGTGGCGCTCCTCGAGGCCCGCGACCTGCTCTTCGCACGACTGCTGCAGTACCGGGCGTTCAAGCAGGCCGCGGACTGGTTCGGCGACCGCTGGGCGACCGAGTCCCGACGGCACGTCCGGAGCGTCCGGCTCGAGGAACGGTTCCGCGCCCGGACCCCGGAGCTGGTGTGGACGCTCTCCGTGCAGGACTTCGCGGCGCTGGCGGCACTGGCGTTCGCCCCGCGGGAGATCCCGACCGTCGGGCTCGACCACCTGCACGCCCCCGCCGTGAGCATCCGGGAGCAGGCCGCCATCGTCGTGTCCCTCCTGCGCACCCGCGCCGACGAGGGGTCGCCGGACGTGACGTTCCGCGAGGTGATCGCGGGCGTCGACCAGGCGGGTATCGTGGTGGCTCGTTTCCTCGCGATCCTGGAGCTGTACCGGAACGCCTCCATCTCGTTCGAGCAACTCGAACCACTCGGGGAACTGATCCTCCGGTGGACCGCGCTCGACTGGACGGACGAGAGCCTCGCGAACCTGGGAGCCGACTATGACGGATGACGTGCACGTTCGCGGTGCGCGCGCCCGCGCCGGTGGATCCGCCGAGCCGGGTGGCTCGGACGAGATCGAGGACGCCCGAGCCCTGGAAGCCGAGCTCCGTGCTGCCGCAGCGGCACGGGCCGACGCGCCCGCTCACGCCGCGCCTCCCGTCGAGGCATCGATCGACCGTCAACTCGAAGCGATCCTGATGATCGCGGACCAGCCGCAGTCGCTCGTGGCACTCGCCGCCGCCGTCGGGGAACCGGTGGCCGTCGTCCGGCAGGCGGTCGACCGCCTGGTGGCCGACTTCGACGGCGTCGACGGCACGGTCCGCCGCGGGTTCGAGCTCCGCGAGGTCGGCGGGGGCTGGCGCTTCTACGTCCGCTCGGAACTCGACGCCGTCGTCGAGCAGTTCGTCGAGGCCGAGCGTCCGGCACGGCTGTCCCAGGCAGCCCTCGAGACGCTGGCCGTGGTCGCCTACAAGCAGCCGATCACCCGTTCCCAGATCGCCGCGATCCGGGCCGTCAACGTCGACGGCGTGGTCCGGACCCTCGTCGCGCGCGGCCTCATCGAGGAGTCGTTCACCGACTCCGAGACCGGCGCCATCAACTACGTCACCTCCGAGTTGCTGCTCCAGCAGCTCGGCATCAACTCGCTCGACGAGCTTCCGCTCATCTCGCCCCTCCTGGAGGACGGCGCGGACGGCTTCGGGCAGACCGAAGGGATCCCCGATGGCCGGGTTTGACCAGAACGACAGACCACGACGAGACGACGACCGCCGCGGCGGCTCCGGACGCGCGGGCGGTGACCGGCCGGGAGGCGCGGGCCGCCGTGACGACGCACCTCGCGGTCGCGACGGGGCCGGCTCCGGCGGGTACCGCGGGCGGGACGACCGTGGTGCGGGTGCGGGTGCGGGTGACCGCGGTGGCTACCGCGGGCGCGACGACCGTGCTGGCGGAGACCGTGGTGGGTACCGCGGCGGCGAGGACCGGGGTGCCGGTGGGTACCGCGGGCGCGACGACCGTGCCGGTGGCGACCGTGGTGGGTACCGCGGCGGCGACGACCGGGGTGCCGGTGGGTACCGCGGGCGCGACGACCGTGCCGGTGGCGACCGTGGTGGGTACCGCGGCGGCGACGACCGGGGTGCCGGTGGGTACCGCGGGCGCGACGACCGTGCCGGTGGCGACCGTGGTGGGTACCGCGGCGGCGACGACCGGGGTGCCGGTGGGTACCGCGGGCGCGACGACCGTGCCGGTGGCGACCGTGGTGGGTACCGCGGCGGCGACGACCGGGGTGGCGGTGGGTACCGCGGGCGCGACGACCGTGCCGGTGGCGACCGTGGTGGGTACCGCGGCGGCGACGACCGGGGTGCCGGTGGGTACCGCGGGCGCGACGACCGTGCCGGTGGGGACCGCTCGACGGGCGGGTACCGCGGGCGCGACGACCGCGGCTCCTCGGACCGCGGTGCGTACCGCGGTCGCGACGAGCGTGGTGCCGGCGACCGGGGCGGGTACGGCGGGAGCGACGACCGCGGGGCCGGTGGGTACCGCGGGCGGGACGACCGGGGCGGCGACCGTCCGACCGGTGGGTACCGCGGGCGTGACGATCGGGGCGGCGACCGTCCGACCGGTGGGTACCGCGGGCGGGACGACCGGGGCGGCGACCGATCGACCGGTGGGTACCGCGGCGGTGACGACCGGTCCTCCGGTGGCTTCCGAGGGCGTGACGACCGTGGCGGCGACCGTCCGACGGGTGGCTTCCGAGGCCGTGACGACCGTTCCGGCGGGTACCGCGGCGGAGACGACCGGTCTTCCGGTGGCTTCCGCGGACGTCCGGACCGTGACGCGCGCAGCTCCGACCGTCGCTCGGACGACCGTGGCGGCTTCGTGAGTCGGGACGATGACCGCGGCCGATTCGTGCGCCGCGACGACTCCGACCGTCGGCCCGGCGCTGGCGCCCGTGACGACCAGCGCGGTGGGTACCGCGGTGGTGACCGGCCGCGCGACGACCGTGGCGCGGAGCGTGGCGGACACCAGGGACGTGACTTCCGCGGCGGCGGCCGCGATGACCAGCGCGGTGGGTACCGCGGCCGTGACGACCGCGGGGCCACCCGTCGGTCGGACGACCGGGGTGCCGAGCGTGGCGGCGACCCGCGCCGCGACGACCGCCGGAGCCCGGACGGCGCCCCGAGCAGCGTCTGGCACAACGGCCGCCGCTACGTCGGTGGCACGACCAGCCCGCGCAACGACCCCGCACGCAAGCGCACGACGCCCCTGCCCGCCGGGGAACGCGACGACGAGGGTCGTCCCGCCGAGGGCACACCCGAACGCCCGATCATCCCGGACTGGGACCCGGCGGACGGGACGACGACCGACGGAGGCGAGCCGGACCTCCAGGAGGGTGGTGAGCGTCTGCAGAAGGTGATCGCCGCTGCCGGCGTCGCCAGCCGTCGTGTCGCGGAGAACCTCATCGCCGAAGGGCGCGTGACGGTGAACGGCGAGGTGGCGGACATGCTCGGTCGCCGCGTCGACCCGGACACCGACGAGGTCGCCGTCGACGGTGTGCCGGTGCAGACCGACACCTCGCGGCGGTACGTCGTCCTCAACAAGCCGACCGGCGTGGTCTCGAGCATGCAGGACGAGCACGACCGCCCGGACCTGTCCCAGTTCGTCGACCGGTTCGAGGAGCGCCTGTTCAACGTCGGCCGCCTCGACTACGACACGGCCGGCCTGATCATCCTGACGAACGACGGAGCCCTCGCGCACGTGCTGGCCCACCCGTCGTTCGGCGTGACGAAGACCTACGTCGCGAAGGTCGACGGCACGATGACGCCCTCCACGCTGCAGCTGCTGCTCGACGGCATCGACCTGGAGGACGGGCCGATCGCCGCCGACAAGGCGCGCCTGCTCGAGTCGTCGCGCGGGGAGTCCCTGGTCGAGATCACCCTGCACTCCGGCCGCAACCGCATCGTCCGGCGGATGCTCGAGGCGATCGGGCACCCGGTCCTCGAACTCGTCCGACGGTCCTTCGGACCGCTCCAGCTCGGCAGCCTCGCGCCGGGCCAGGTGCGGGAACTCACCACCGTCGAGCTCGGCAAGCTGCTCAGCATCGCGCGGACCGCGGGGACCCGCACGGGTGACGACGAGGCGGAGAGCACGGACTGACCGGCTCACGGACGGCGCCGGCGCAGGTGGGGGAGTTCCCCACAGGCCCGGCGCCGTCCCGTTCCCGGGCCGTACCGCTCGCTAGGCTTGCGGCGTGACCGATGCCACTCCGCCCGCCCGCTCCGACGACCCTGGGTCGTCGGAGATCGACCGGCGACTTCGCGGTCCGGTGCGGATCGTCGGGACCGGCCTGCTGGGCGCCTCGATCGGCCTCGCCCTGCGTGACAAGGGAGTGGACGTCATCCTGGACGACGTGTCCCCCGCCGCGTTGGCGCTCGCCGTCGACTACGGCGCCGGACGCCGCCCTGCGCCGGGTGACGCACCGGAGCTCATCGTCGTCGCGGTGCCGCCGGACGTCACGGCCAGTGTCGTGGAACGGGAGCTCGCTGTCTTCCCGGACGCCGTCGTGACGGACGTCGCGAGCGTGAAGTCCGGGCCACTCGAACGACTCCGTGCCGTCGGCGCGGACGTCTCGCGCTACATCGGCTCACACCCGATGGCCGGTCGGGAACGCAGCGGGCCGACCGCCGCCCGGGCCGACCTGTTCATCGGCCGTCCGTGGGTGATCGCCGGACACGACGACATCACCCACCAGCGAGCTGCCCCGGTGGAGCACCTGGCGCTCGACCTCGGCGCGACCGTCGTCCCGATGGACCCCGCATCCCACGACCAGGCGGTCGCCGTCGTCTCCCACGTCCCGCAACTGGTGTCGACGCTCATGGCCTCACGACTCCGGGACGCTCCGGGGGAGGCCCTCGGGCTCGCCGGCGGCGGGGTGCGCGACGTCACGCGCATCGCCGCGAGCGACCCGGGTCTGTGGGTGCAGATCATCGGCGCGAATGCCGCACACATCCGACCGGTGCTGACCGACCTGCGGGACGAGCTCGACCGGGTGATCGACGCGCTCGCCGACCCGACGGCCCCCGGGTCGCCCCGCAGCCTGGCCGAGACCATCGCGTCCGGCAACCGGGGTGTCGAGCGGTTGCCCGGCAAGCACGGCTCCACCGCCCGGTTCGCCCGTGTCGTCGTCCTGATCGACGACCGTCCCGGACAGTTCGCCGCGCTCCTCACCACCATCGGGGAGCTCGGCATCAACCTCGAGGACCTGCACCTCGAACACTCGCCACGGGCGCAGATCGGCATCGTCGAGGTGTCGGTGGTCCCCGAGCACGAACAGCGACTCGTCGAGGAACTCGAGGGTCGCGGATGGAGGATCGCAGCAGCATGGGCCTGAACGAGCACGACACCGCACTCGAGTCCGGCGTGACCGGGGGCCCGGACGGCCCCGACGCCGGACTGCCGACCCCTGTCGACCAGCCCGGACCCCTCGGCGGCGGCGACGTCACCGGTGGTCCGGACGGCCAGGGTGCCGGTGAACTCGGCTCCACGCGTGACCCGATGCCCGCGGGGCTCCCGGCCGGCGCGTTCGTCGCGAAGTTCGTCATCGCGGTGGATGGCCCCGCAGGCAGCGGCAAGTCGAGCGTGTCCCGCGCCGCGGCGCGCGCACTCGGCTTCGGCTACCAGGACACCGGCGCCGCCTACCGTGCGCTCGCGTGGCACGCCCTGCAGCTCGGCGTCGACCTCGACGACCCGGCCGCGGTCCTGGCCAGCTGGGACCACTTCGACTACGAGATCGGCACCGACCCCGACGCCTACTTCGTGCGCGTCGGCGGTGTCGACGTCACGGACGCGATCCGGACGCCCGAGGTCACGGCGGCGGTCGCGCACATCGCGAAGCTGCCCGACGTGCGCGCGAAGCTCGTCGCGCTCTTCCGGCAGGTCATGCGGAAGGCGGACGGACAGGGCATCATCACCGAGGGACGCGACATCACGACGGTCGTCGCACCGGACGCCGAAGTCCGCATCCTGTTGACCGCCGACGAATCCGTTAGGATGGCACGTCGGTCGGCAGAGGTCACGACCCAGTCGGCCGAAGAGACCTCGGCCGCCCTCGCCCGTCGGGACGCTGCCGATGCGAAGGTCGTCGACTTCATGAACGCCGCCGACGGCGTCACCACCCTCGACTCCACCGACCTCGACTTCGACCAGACCGTGCAGGCGGTGGTCGACCTGGCCCGCTCGGCCACAAACTGACGACGAGGCGGCCACACGGCCGCACGTGAACCACGAACACGCGGCCGACCGGCCGCCGGCAAGGAAACCACCATGGCGCAGCTGGACGACCGAAGCGACGACGACTTCCCCGAGTACGACGACTCCCTCGGCGAGCGGCTCGCCGACATCGACGAGGCCGAAGCGGACCAGCGTGCGAGCGCGCTCCGTGCCGGGCTCGAGGACTACGACCTCGACGAGGAGGACATCGCACTCCTCGAAGCCGGCAAGCTCGGCGTCGACGGCGTCGCGTACCTGCCGGCGCTGCCGGTGCTCGCGATCGTCGGGCGTCCGAACGTCGGCAAGTCGCAGCTCGTGAACCGCATCCTCGGGCGGCGTGAAGCCGTCGTGCAGGACACCCCGGGTGTCACGCGTGACCGCGTCAGCTACAAGGCCGAGTGGAACGACAAGCGGTTCACCATCGTCGACACCGGCGGGTGGGAGCCCGACGCGAAGGGCATCAACGCCTCGGTCGCCGCCCAGGCCGAGGTCGCGATCGACCTCGCCGACGCGGTGCTCTTCGTCGTGGACGTCACGGTCGGCATCACCGCGACCGACGAGCACGTCGTGAAGATGCTGCGCGGCACCGACCGTCCGGTCATCGTCGTCGCGAACAAGTCCGACGACGAGCGCCGCGACCTCGAGGCCCACGCGCTGTGGAACCTCGGCCTCGGCGAGCCGCACCCGGTCTCGGCCCTGCACGGTCGCGGTGTCGCGGACCTCCTGGACCTCATCATCGCGACGCTGCCCGACGTGTCCGCGGTCGCGAAGCAGGAGATCGGTGGCCCGCGTCGCGTGGCGATCCTCGGCCGCCCGAACGTCGGCAAGAGCTCGCTGCTCAACAAGGCCGCCGGCGAGGAGCGCGTGGTCGTCAACGAGCTCGCGGGGACGACCCGTGACCCGGTGGACGAGCAGGTCGAACTCGGTGGCAAGACCTGGCGCTTCGTCGACACCGCCGGCATCCGGAAGCGCGTGCACATGCAGCAGGGGGCCGACTTCTACGCCTCGCTCCGCACGACCGCCGCCCTCGAGAAGGCCGAGGTCGCCGTCGTCGTCCTCGACGTGACCGAACCGGTGTCGGTGCAGGACCTCCGCATCATCGACCTCGTGCTCGAGTCCGGGCGCGCACTCGTCCTGGCCTACAACAAGTGGGACCTGCTCGACGACGAGCGCCGCCGTTACCTGGAGCGCGAGATCGAGCAGGACCTGGCGCACGTCACCTGGGCTCCGCGCGTGAACATCTCCGCCCGCACCGGACGCCACCTCGAGAAGCTCGTGCCGGCGCTCGAGACCGCACTCGAGTCGTGGGACACCCGCATCCCGACCGGCAAGGTCAACGCCTTCGTCGCCGAACTCGTCCAGGAGCACCCGCACCCGGTCCGCGGTGGCAAGCAGCCGCGCATCCTGTTCGCCACGCAGGCGTCGACCCAGCCGCCGACCTTCGTGCTGTTCACGTCGGCGTTCCTCGACCCGCAGTACCGCCGGTTCATCACACGGCGCCTCCGCGAGGTCTGGGGCTTCGACGGCACCCCGATCATCGTCAACATGCGCGTCCGCGAGCGCCGGAAGCGCTGACCGGTCATGGCCGCGCCGCGAGGGGAGCGATCGACGTCACCGCGTCGGTCGCCCCTCGTGGCGGGGCTGGTCCTGCTCGTCGCGGTCGGCGTCGGCGCGGTCGCGCTGCGGTCCGCTCCAGATGACCGGACGTCGGCGTCCACGCCGTCGCCGTCCCCGAGCACGGACGGACCCCGGATGGCCATCGGCCACGGCTTCATCCCGGACGAGCCGACGTCCGACGCGACGGTCGTCCCGTCCGGCGCTGGCGCGGGCACCGGTGCTGCTCCCAGCGGTGACACGACCGTGGTCGACGCCGCGACCGGACTGCCCGTCGACGACGGGCAGGCGTCGGCTCCCTGGTGGCGACGGGCTCTGCCGATCGCGGGCGACCTCGTTCCGATCCGAGATGACGTCCGGGGCACCGTCCGCCTCGAGGTCGTCGGGGAACAGGTCGTCCAGATCACCCTCACCGGTGTCCGGGTCGATGCGGGGTCCGGGGCGACCGGGTCGCACGTCGGTGCCGTGCGGGTCCAGCTGTCCTCGGGTGACGTCGTGGGGACCGACCGAGCACGGTGGACCGGTGACGACGTTCCGGCCGACTTCGGCTCGTTCACGCCGGACGGCGAACACCCCGTGTTGGTCATCGTCGACCCGCAGGACCTGCCGTCGGTGGTGCACTCCGTCCTGCTCGTCGACGCCGGCACCGGTGCCGTGCTCGGCGGAGCGGAGTTGCTGCCCGTCTCCTGACCGGGGCAGCCGTGCGCGCTGTGGTGCGTGCGGGATGGATGGCAGCGCCCGACCGCTCGTCCGAGGGAGGGTCGGTGACCGCGGCGCGGACCCCGCGTGGCTACGCCGCAGATCCCGGGGCCCCGCCATAGATCCGGTGGCCCCGCGATGTGGCCGGATGGGGCACCATGGGACGGTGACGCCGCACCCGCCCGCCCTCTCCGCGCGGGCGGACCGCGCGTGGACGCGACTGCGGCTCGACCGCCTCGCAGGCGGACGACAGGGCGGCTACGTCATCCGGGAGGACATGCTCGCCCACCCGGACACCGTCCGGTCGTTCCGCTGGATCCGCTGGCTGCTCGTCGCCGAGACCGTCGTCGGACTGACCGCGGTCCTCGTCGCCGTGCTCCTGACCCGGGCCGGCCAGGACGTCCCGTGGGCGGTCTGGTTCCGCGCGACGGTCGTGCTGCTCATCACCCTGACGCTGTATGTGTTCGCGTGGCGGGCGCAGCTCGGGTACTACTGGGCGTACCAGCGGCTGCGGCTGTTCAGCCGGGTCTTCCCGATCGTGACGCTGGTGATCGCGGCGATCCCCGGGTTGTACCCGTTCTGGATGGTCATCGAGCAGATCGTCTTCTCGGTCCTCATGGTCGGGATCGGGGACGTGCTGACGAGCGACCACATGCGGAGCACCTTCCCGAGGCCGGCCCGCCGCGAGGCACGGTAGCCGGGGCGGACCCGACCGCGTACCCCAGGACCACCGAGGATGCGTGTCGCCCGGACCACGAGGAGCATCGTGGGTCGTATGACCACCACCTCCCTCCCCGGCGGCACCTACCGCATCGCTGACGACCTCGACCTGACCCGCGTCGGGTACGGCGCCATGCAGCTGGCCGGGCCGCACGTGTTCGGACCGCCTGCCGACCACGACGAGGCCGTCCGGGTGCTCCGGACCGTCGTCGACCTCGGCATCACGCACATCGACACCGCCGAGTTCTACGGCCCGCACGTCACGAACGAGCTCATCCGCGAAGCACTCGCGCCGTACCCGGAGGACGTCCACATCGTGACGAAGGTCGGGTCGGTCCGAGACGCGAAGGGCAACTGGGTGCCGACCCGAGAGCCCGACGACCTCGTCGCGCAGGTGCACGAGAACCTCCGCACCCTCGGACTCGACCGGCTCGACGTCGTGAACATCCGCATGGGCGGGTTCGACGCCCCGGAGCCGGGTTCGATCGCCCCGCAGGTCGAGGCACTCGCCCGCCTGCAGGAGGAGGGGCTCGTCCGGCACATCGGTCTGTCGACCGTCAGCGCGGAGCAGCTCGCGGAGGCGCAGAGCTACGTGCCGATCGTCTGCGTGCAGAACATGTACAACGTCGCCCGCCGACAGGACGACGCCCTCGTCGACCTCACCGCGTCGCAGGGCATCGCGTACGTGCCGTACTTCCCGCTCGGTGGGTTCTCGCCGATCCAGTCCGGAGCACTCGACCGGGTCGCGGCGCGCCTGGAGGTGTCGCGGCTCACGGTCGCCCTGTCATGGCTGCTCCAGCGGTCGCCGAACATGCTGCTCATCCCGGGGACGTCGTCGGTCGCGCACCTCCGGGACAACATCGCGTCCGCCGGGTTCGTGCTGCCGGACGACGCCGTGGCGGAACTCGACGCGATCGGGACGGCCGCGTAGCGGCCGGGGCGGACGGGAGGCGCGTGACGACCCCGCCGCGCCCCTCCCGGCCACCCGTCGGTCGGTGGCGGTCGGTGGCGGCCGGTCAGGCGACGGTGGCGAGCGCGAACGGCAGCACGGCGGACGCTCCGGCCCGGCGGAGTTCGCGACCCGCGACCGTCATCGTCCACCGGCTGTCGACCAGGTCGTCCACGAGCAGCACCGGCCCCTCGTGTGCCTGCAGTGCGGCGGCCAGCTCCGGGCCGACGACGAAGGTGTCCCAGACGCCGGACAACCGGTAGGCGCTGTTCGTCGCACCGTCGCCGCGCGGGACGCCGCCGTCGCGGTCCAGGGTGCCGAGGTGCTGCAGCCGCCCGATCGAGGACAGGGCCTGCGCGAGCGAGCCGACGAGCTGCGGGCGGGAGCGCGAGGACAGCGCCACCACGCCGGTCGGTCGGACCTCCCAGGGCCAGTCCTTCAGCGCTCGGACGCAGCCGTCGACGAGTTCGCGGGACACCGGCCCGTCCGGGGTGCCGGTCGCGAACAGCGCCCGGAGCGGCCCGCCCCACCCGAGGTCGGTGAGTCGCGCGACCGCACGGCCCGGGGCCACGAGTTCCCCGGCCGGGATCTTGCCCTTCACCGCGACCCCGAGGGACGCCATGCCCGAGGGCCACTGCGCACGCGGGGCGATCTCGACGCCGACCTGGTCGAGCGCGGTCGCGGCGCCGGAGCGGTCCGCGTCGGAGACGTCCGTCGGGTACCAGGCGCCGGCGCAGTTGTCGCACCGGCCGCACGGCTCGGCCGTGGGGTCGTCGAGGTCCTGCTGGAGGAGCTGCATCCGGCACGCGCTCGTCGACTCGTACGCCAGCATCGACGCGGCCTCGGCGGCACGGGCAGCGGCGACGCGCTCGTAGCGAGCGGCGTCGTACTCCCACGGGCGGCCGGTGGTGACCCAGCCGCCGCCGACACGACGGACGGCACCGTCGACGTCGAGCACCTTGAGCAGGAGCTCGAGCGTCGACCGCTTGATGTCGACGAGCCCTTCGAGTGCGACGGTCGACATGGCGCTGTCGGGGGAGAGTGCACCGAGCACGGCCGAGGCGCGCGACTCGGTCGGCATGGACGCGCTCGCGAAGTACTGCCAGATCTCCTGGTCCTCGCGTCCGGGCAGCAGCAGCACGTCGGCGTTGTCCGTCGCGCGGCCTGCACGACCGATCTGCTGGTAGTAGGCGACCGGCGAGGACGGCGCGCCGATGTGCACGACGAAACCGAGGTCGGGCTTGTCGAACCCCATGCCGAGCGCACTCGTCGCGACCAGGGCCTTCAGCTCGTTGCCCTTCAACTGCCCTTCGAGCTGCTCGCGTTCCTCGTTGTCGGTCCGGCCGGTGTACGCGCGGACGGCGTACCCGGACTCGCGCAGCAGGCGGGCGATGTCCTCGGCAGCCGAGACCGTGAGCGTGTAGATGATGCCGCTGCCGGGCAGGTCGCCGAGGTGCGCGAGCAACCAGCCGAGCCGGGCGCGGGCGTCGGGCAGTGTGAGCACGCCGAGCCGCAGCGAGGCTCGCGCGAGCGACCCACGGATGGTGAACACCGGGTCCTCGGGGCCGGCGGTGAGTTGCTCGGCGACGTCCTCGACCACGCGCTCGTTCGCGGTCGCCGTCGTCGCGAGCACCGGCACGCCGTGCGGCAGGGAGCGGATGAGCTCGGCCAGGCGCCGGTAGTCGGGTCGGAAGTCGTGCCCCCAGTCGGAGATGCAGTGCGCTTCGTCGACGACGAGCATCCCCATCCGCCCGATGAGCGCGGGCAGCTGTTCGTCGCGGAACTTCGGGTTGTTGAGCCGCTCGGGGGAGACGAGGAGCACGTCGACCTCGTCACGGGCGAGGGCGGCCTGCGTCTCGGTCCACTCGTGCGCGTTCGCCGAGTTGATGGACACCGCTCGCACCCCGGCCCGTGCGGCCGCCGCGACCTGGTCCCGCATGAGTGCGAGCAGCGGCGACACGAGCACGGTCGGCCCGCCGCCCCGGCGCCGCAGCAGCAGGGTGGCGAGGAAGTAGACGGCCGACTTGCCCCACCCGGTGCGCTGCACGACGAGGGCGCGCTGCCGGTGCTCGACGAGCGCGGAGATCGCCTCGAGTTGCCCCGGGTGGAAGACGGCGTCGACCCGACCGGTCAGGGCCTGCAGGGCCTCCTGCGCCTCGGCGGCGATCGCAGCGGACGGCGCCGGACCGGCCGACGACGCGACCCCCGCGGCAGGCGGGACGGAGGAGGCAGCAGGTGGGTTCATGCCCCCATGCTGTCAGGACCGACCGACGAACCCGGCCACGAGCCATGACGCTGAGGAGGACCCGCGACCACTCACTGGTAGGTGACCAGGGACGGGGTCGGCTGCACCTCGGCCATCGTCTGCTCCGGCGTCAGCATCGGCGAGTCCTCGTCGTGGAAGTTCTTCCACCCCCAGTGCAGCCCCTCCGGACCGCCCTCGTGCAGCGCCTTCCAGGTCGCCTGCTTGTCCGGTTGCGCGCCCTGCCCGTCGACGTGCACGAGCAGGTCGAGCTCCGGGTGTGAGGTGAGCGAGCCGCGGTCGACGATCATCGACGACCGGAACTGATGCAACACGAGTGCCTTCGGCGGCAGCCCCTGCCGGCGGACGAGCTCCGCGAGCCACGCCGACACCTCGTCCACCTCCCGCGCACCGACCGAGCCGATCTGCTCGAGCGGGACCTGGTCGGGCCCGAGTCGCCACTCCGGGTCGAGCGCCAACCACACGTCCGGCCGCCGCAGCAGCGACTCGTACCGTTGCGCCTGGGAGAGGAAGTCGCTCCGCCCGGGCTGCAGGTCGATGATGGTCGGCATGCCGGCCTCGTGCGCGGCGTCGACGTACGGCTCGAGGGTCGACACGGGCAGCTCGCGTGAGTAGTCGCCGTCCGCTCCGGCCTCGCCGGCGGCGACGGTCGCGATCACCTCGAAGGCGGGCGTCACGGGCACGTCGGAGATCCCGCGGTACTCCCGCGCGAGGGCCTTGGCCCGCCGCACGCTCGCCGCCGGGTCCTGTTCGCCGAGCACCCCGAGCACGGGCGCGCCCGGAGCGCCGTACAGGGCCGTGTACCGGTGGCCGTCGAAGGGCCGCCGCCCGCCGTCACCGATCCGGTACCCGGTCTGCGCCGCCCGGACGACCCACTCGGGGTCGCCGAGGTCCGCGAAGGCGGCACCGAGCAGCAGCGTCGGCCGACCCTCCGCACCGTGCAGCGCCCGCACCACGTCGCCCGACGCGGCAGGGTCCGACACGCCCGAGGGCATCTCCACCAGCTGGGCACCGGCAGCCCGCGCGGTCGCCACGGCCGCGGCATCCGAGGACCGGTCCGCCACGAGCACCGTCTGCCGGGAGGCCCGCTCCGCCTCCGCCCGCTGGCCTCCTTCCGGCGCGTCCCGCTCGGCGACGTCCGTGTCGAGCGAGACCCTGCCGACCGCCTGGTACCAGGACGCGTCGAGTCGCTCGAGCTCGGCGTCGACCGCCTCCGGTCCCGTGCCCACGAGGAGCGCGGGGACGTGCGCGCGCACCGCGGCGCTCGCCGCCCGCCGCACGGCTTCGGCGTCGTCCGCCGGCGCCACGACCGCCCCGGGAGCGGACCGGAACACGGCCCGACTCGTCCGGACCGACCGCTCGGCGGCGGAGTCCTGGGCGACGACCGTGACGGTGTCGGACGCCACGCGGGTCAGGGTCGGCCGCGGCTCCGGCGCGGCACCGGAACAGGCGGTGACACCGAGGACGAGGCCGGTCACCGCGAGCGCGAGCAGGGGACGAACGGGTCGGGAACGCATCGAGCCACCATAGGAGCCGGGCGACAGCCAGCCTGGGAACCGGGTCAGTCCGGTCGGTAGAACGGGAGCATGCTCCGACAGGCCGACGACCGACCGACCATCGGGCCGGTGTCGCCTCCCGATCTGCACTGCATGACCCTCAACCTGCGCCGCCAGGTACCCCGGCCCGCCGGGCACCCGGACGCGTGGGAGCACCGCCGGGACGCCGTCGTCGCGCTCGTCGCCTCCGAGCAGCCGACCGTGCTCGCCGTCCAGGAGGCCCTGCGCCGGCAGGCGGTCGACCTCGCCACCGGCATCGGCGAACGGTGGGAAGCCGTCCTCCTCGGGCGGGACCGCCACGGCGACGGCGAGGCCGTCGGGGTCCTCGTCGACACCGAGCGCTGCACCGTCGTCGAACGCCGCTCGTGGGCGCTCTCCCGCCGACCGCTTCGCCCCGGCAGCCGCGCCTGGGCCACCGCCTTCCCCCGCCACGCGGTCGGCGTGGTCCTCGACGACCACGCCACCGGCAGACGCTTCCTCGCCCTGGCGACGCACCTCGACGTCGTCTCGCCGTGGGCGCGGCTCCGGTCTGCGCAACTCCTCGGCAGGATCGTGGCCGAGTCCGCGCTGCCGGCCGTCGTGATGGCCGACTTCAACAGTGCGGCAGGATCCGCGCCGTGGCGTGCGCTGGCGGACGCAGGTGTCCCCGACACCTGGGGGCGGGCCTCCCGTCCGGAAACGCCGGAGGTCGGGACGTACGCCGCGTACCGGGAGCCCCGCGCCGACCGGCCACGCATCGACGGCGTGCTCGCGACCGAGACGGCCGTCGTGTCCCGCGTCGCCGTGTCCACCAGGCGGCCCGGGGGAGTGTGGCCCTCGGACCACCTCGCCGTGCACGCCGTCCTGTCGTTCGGAGCGAGCGCGTGATCGCCACCCTCGGGCTGACGTTCCTCCGCCGACCGCACGGCGCCGTCTGGGCCGCCGACCTGCTCCGGATCGTGACGCTCGTCAGCGTGCCCGTCGCCGCCGTCGGATGGGGCGCGGTGGCGTTCGCCGTGATGGCGCTCGCACTCCTCGGCGCCGTCGTCCCACGCATGCTCGGCCTCCGCCCGACGTTCGACGCAGCGGTCGTCCTGCTGAGCCTGGTCGCCGCGTGGAGCAGCATGCTCGACTGGTACACGACCGTGTTCCTGTGGGACAAGGTCGTGCACGTCATCCTGGTCGGCCTGCTCGCCGGGCTGCTCTACGTCATCGCCTCGGACGTCGGGGTCATCGCCTCGGCCCCGCGTGCAGGGGTGCTGCTCTCCGCCCTCGTGGCGCTCGCCGCGGGGATGGCGATCGGCTCCGTGTGGGAGATCGGCGAGTGGCTCGGGCACAACTTCGTCGACGACACGATCGTCGTCGGCTACGACGACACCATCGGCGACCTGGCCGCGGACGGGGCCGGCGCGTTGCTCGCCGGGTTCGCACTGCCGTGGTTGTCGCGGGAGCGGCGGGTCGTCCGACCGGGTCAGGCTGCCCAGGGTGTCGGCGCTCGCCGCGAGGGCACGTCGGCGCTGCACACGCAGGGTTGACGCGCGCGGGCTGCGGGCCGTGGCGCGGTGGGGCTCGCGCTTCCGCTATGCTGGATGGGCTGCTCCGCGCTCGGTCGGGTGGGGAGCAGGGCCTGCAGTGTCCTTCGTGGACGCGGGGTCTGGGTCCGTACGGACTCACGGGCTGTGGCGCAGCTTGGTAGCGCACTTGACTGGGGGTCAAGGGGTCGCAGGTTCAAATCCTGTCAGCCCGACCGACAGCCCCGACGGAACCGAGTTCCGTCGGGGCTTCTTCGTTCTCCTGACGCGATTCTCGTTCGGTGACGGGTGCGAACTCGGCCGCGTCCCGTGGCACTTCCGCCACGGCGGGAGGTACGACGTGACGCTGGTCGCCGACGCCCACACGACGACAGACGCCGAGCACGACGGAGTGGCCATCACCGGCGAGCAGATCGTGGCCCACACGAACATGTACTTCGCCGGACTGCGCTACCCCGGCCGACAGTTCGCCGCCTTGTCGCACGGCGCCGTCGCCCTCTCGTCCGCGCGGTAGGCGACCATCCATCGCGGGGCCGGCCTCCGCGTCACCCGGGTCGCGGTGTTGCCGTCGCTCGCACGCCTGGGGCAGGATCACCACATGACGGGGGAACGCGGAGACCGAGCACGGGTGGTCGCGGTGAGCAGGGACAGCAGCCACGACTTCAGCAAACCCGTCGTGGACGAGGTGACGCTCGTCGAGGGCCTGGGCGTCGAGGGTGACGCACATGCGGGACGCACGGTGCAGCACCGATCGCGTGTGGCTCGGGACCCACTGCAGCCGAACCTGCGCCAAGTGCACCTGATCCACGCCGAGCTCTTCGACGAGGTGGCTGAGGTCGGCTTCGCGGTCGCGCCGGGCGAGATGGGCGAGAACATCACGACGCGGGGGATCGACCTCCTCGGACTGTCGACCGGTGCACTGCTCCACCTCGGAGCCGACGCCTGCGTCCGCGTGACCGGGTTGCGGAACCCGTGCCAGCAGATCAACGACTTCGAGCCCGGTCTCCTCCGCGAGGTGTTGGGTCGCGCCGAAGACGGCTCGGTGCGACGCAGAGGCGGCGTCATGGCAGTCGTCGTCTCGGGCGGAACGGTCCGGGCCGGTGATCCCATCCGCGTGGAGAACCCGGCGGGCGACCACCAGCCGCTCGGCCCGGTGTGACCGCGGCCCGCAGGGACCGGCGCTGGGTCGCTGGTTCGTGTCCTGTCGATCGCGTCACCGAGGACTGCACCGTCGGCCCTGCGAGGATCGACGCGTGATCCTGCACGGGGCGCTGGCGACGCTCGAACCCATCACGCCGGAACTCGCGGCTCGTGTCGTCGCGCGTGACGAGCGTCCCGGTGATGACTGGCACGCCGAGTACCCCTTCGCGGATGAGCTCGACCCACTGCGGTCGTTGGCGACCGCGTCGGAGGTGGACCCCGACTTCACGATGTACCTCGTCCGGCGAACGTCGGATGGTCTCGCCGTCGGCGGGTTCGGCTTCTTCGGCCCGCCGGATGCATCGGGGACGGTCGAGTTCGGGTACGGCCTGGTCCCGTCGGCTCGGGGCGCCGGTCTGGCGACGGAGGCAGTGGGACTGGCTCTCGACCGCGCGGCCGTCTGCGGCGCGCGGGTCGCGGTGGCGGACACGGACGTGACGAACACCGCGTCGCAGCGTGTCCTCGAGTCGAACGGCCTGGCGGAGGTCGACCGCCGTCGGTCACTCGTGTTCTACCGGCGCGACCTTCCCACCCGCCGTGCCCACGGTGACCAGCGCGCCGCCAGCGACCACCACGGTGCTCGCGCCACTGACCCAGCGGGGAGGTAGCCGTGCCGAAGCCGAGGAAGCGGCGCCGCCGCCCACGTCGACCGCGGCAGCCGATGACCTGGGCCCGGTTCTGGCGCGGAACCGGGGAGAGCGTCCGCGTGGGTTGGCCACGCTGGCTGGTGGTGATCGGATTCCTCGCGGTCCTGCCGGTCGTGTTCACCCTGCCCGGGGACATCGCGACGCTGCGGCAGAACACGGACCTGCACGAGCGTGGAAGGACGGTGTCCGCAGTTGTCGTCGCGGTCGAGGAACAGCACCACACCGGTCACCGCGGTGGGAGCTGGACCGAGTACTGGCCCGTCACCCGGCAGACGATCGACGGCGTCACGTCCACGACTCCGCTGCGTGGGTACGCGAGCACGGCGCGCGAGCGCTACCAGCGTGGGCAGCGTCTGACCGTGTTGATCGACCCCGACGACCGTCGCACCATCGCCCTGGCGGGTGCGGGCGCTCGCGCGAGCCTGCAACGACAGGTCCGGATCGGTGCCGTCGTCGGTGCAACGGGAGCGGTGTTCCTCGCGATCGGCGTGCCGGTCACCGTCCGGCAGGCTCGCTCCCACCGACGCCGGACGGCCCTCGCGAAGCCGCTCGGGACAGCGCGGAAGCGGTGGTGGTCCCGGCCGAGGGGATGACCCGGCCGGGACCCCGGTCAGAACGGCACGCCGCAGACGAGGACGGCGTTCGCGAACGCCGTGGCTTCGCCGGTCCGGACGAACAGGCGGGCGCCGGCCGACAGCGTCTTGAGCTCCTCGTGCGACACCGCACGCCGCTCCGGGAACCGGTCGGCGAGCCACCCGTCGGCCTCGGTCCCGGCGGCCTCGGTCGCGGCGATGCACTCCTGGAAGACGGCGTCCCCGAGCAGGGCGTCGAGGACGTCCACGAACCGGGGCACCCCGTGCACGAGCGCGAGGTCGACGACCGGCACGCCGGGCGGGATCGGCAGGCCGCAGTCCGCGACGACGACCAGGTCACCGTGGCCGAGCCGACTGAGACCGGCGTTCAGCTCGGCGTTGAGGATGCCGCCCTTCTTCACGACGCACCCCCGGCCGGAGCAGCCGGAGCAGCCGACCCGTCCGGCAGGTCGACCGAGGGCAGCACGTCGTCCAGCGTCGGGTAGGACGGCTGCGTCCCGGCCCCCTGGACGGCGAACGCCCCGACCCGGACGGCCTGCCGCGCGGCGTCGAGCAGGGAGTCCCCGCCCGCGAGCCCGGCAGCGAGGGCACCGACGAACGCGTCGCCCGCACCCGACGAGTCGACCGCGGTCACCCGCGGGGACGGGACCGCGACGAGGTCGTCCCCGTCCGCCACGAGTGCACCCCGCGCGCCGAGCGTCACGACGACACTCCGCACACCGAGTGCCCGCAGCGCGGCGACCAGTGCGGGTTCGTCCGCCGGCACGTCCGCACCGGGGTCGAGCTGCGCGAGGACGAGCGCAGCCTCGTGCTCGTTCACCACGAGCGGGTCGGCCGCGAGCACGACCTCCCGGTCGACCGGCACGACGGGCGCCAGGTTGAGCAGCACCCGTCCGGTCGCGAGTTCCGCGGCGGCGGCGATGCCGTCCGCCGGGATCTCGCCCTGCAGGACGACCACCGCGGCGGACGCGACGACCGAGGCGGAGGCGAGGAGGGCCTCCCGGTCGGTGGCGCTGTTGGCGCCCGGGATGACGACGATCGTGTTCTCACCGCTCCGGTCGACGGTGACGGTCGCGAGACCGGTGGGGGCGTCGACGGCACGGACGTGTGTGACGTCGACCCCGCTGTCGGCCAGGAGGCTCGTGGCGACCTGCGCCGAGCCGTCCCGTCCGACGCTCCCCACCATGGTGGTGGGAGCGCCGCGACGGGCGGCGGCGACGGCCTGGTTGGCGCCCTTGCCGCCGGGCAGCAGGGACATGGAGGTCGCGACGAGGGTCTCGCCGGGCGACGGGTGCCGCTCGACGGTCACGACCTGGTCGACGTTGAGCGAACCCACGACGACCACGGTTCCGGTGGAGCGGCTCACTTGGTGAAGTCTCCGACGTTGCTCTTGGTCACCGACACGACCGGCACCTGGACGGTCTTCTTCGCCTTGCCCGAGGCGGCCTTGATCGCCTGGTCGACCGCGAGGGCGCCGAGCTTCGCCGGCTGCTGCGCGACGGTGCTGCTGAGCGTTCCGTCCTCGATGGCGCTGAGACCGTCGGCCTCGCCGTCGAACCCGGCGACCTTGACGTCCTTGCCGGCCTTCGCGCCGAGCGCCTTGATCGCGCCGAGGGCCATCTCGTCGTTCTCGGCGAAGACGCCGACGACGTCGGGGTGTGCCTGCAGCAGGTTGGTCGTGACGTCGAGCGCGGTGGCGCGGTCGAAGTTCGCGGTCTGCTTGCCGACGACCGTGATGTCCGGGTACGCCTTGATGCCCTCGGCGAAGCCCTTGCCGCGGTCGCGGCTGGCGGAGGTGCCGGCCTGGCCCTGCAGGACGAGGATCTCGCCCTTTTCGCCGATGGCCTTCGCCAGGTCGTCGGCGGCCTGCTTGCCCCCGGCGACGTTGTCGCTCGCGATGAAGGAGTCGACGTCGGCGCCGTTGACGGTGCGGTCCACGGCGATGACGGGGATGTCGGCCTTGTTGAGCGCGGTCACGCTCGGGCCGGCGGCGTCGGAGTCGACCGGGTTGACGATGACGGCGTCGGTGCTGCCGCTCGAGGCGGTCTGCAGCTGGTTCGCCTGCTGGGCGGAGTCGTTCTGGGCGTCGACGACCTCGAGTGTGACGCCCTGCTTCTTCGCCTCGGCCTTCGCGCCGTCGCGGACCTCGACGAAGAACGGGTTGTTGAGCGTGGAGAGGGCGAGCGTCACCTTGGTGTCGCTGCCGCCGCCGGCCGCGCCGCTGGTGCTCGTGCGGTTGCACCCGGCGGTGCCGAGGACGACCAGGCCGGCGACGACGCCGACGGTGGCGACCTTCTGGAAGGAGGAGAACTTCATCGTTGGTTCCTTTGTGCTGGTGGTGTGGGGGAGGGAGGAGGAGGAGTGGGAGGTCAGCTGCTGCGCGTCTTGCGGCGCAGGACGTCGAAGCCGACGGCGACCGCGATGACCAGGCCGATGACGACCTGCTGCCAGAACGAGCTGACGTTGAGCAGGTTCAGGCCGTTGCGGATGACGACGAGCACGAGTGCACCGATGAACGTGCCGGAGATCCGACCGACACCGCCGGCGAGCGAGGCGCCACCGATGACGACCGAGGCGATCGCGTCGAGTTCGTACCCGCTGGCGGCCTGCGGCTGCGCGGAGTCGAGGCGGCCGGCGAGCAGGAGGCCGGCGAGTGCGGCGAACAGGCCGGACAGGGCGAAGACGACGACGACGATGCGCTTGACCGGCAGGCCGGACAGGCGTGCGGCCTCGGCGTTGCCGCCGACCGCGTACATGCTGCGGCCGATGACGGTGCGGTTGAGGATGAACGAGGCGACGAGGGCGGCGAGCACCAGGACGATGATCGGCACCGGGACCGGGCCGATGTCACTGCCGAGGAACGACACCTGCGGGGAGGTGGGGACCGGCTTGCCGTCGGAGAGCACGAGGGTCAGGCCGCGGGCGACGCTGAGCATGGCGAGGGTCGCGATGAACGACGGCAGTTTGCCGTAGGCGCTCGCGAGGCCGTTCACGACGCCGGTGGCGAGTCCCGCGACGAGCCCGCCGACGAGGGCGAGCCACCCCGGCAGCCCTGCGGTGGCGAAGAACCAGCCGGAGACCATGGCGGACAGGGCGGCGACCGACCCGACGGACAGGTCGATGCCGCCGGCGACGATGACGAACGTCACGCCGAACGCGAGCACCGCCACGGTCGACACCTGGATGCCGATGTTGAGGAGGTTCCGGCCGGTGAGGAAGTCGGGCGTCGCGATGAAGAGCGCGATGCAGAGCACGACGAGGCCGACGAGGGCGCCGTTGTTCGCGAGGAACTTCGTGAACGAGGAGGACCGCGACGGGGCCTTCACAGTGGTCGATGACATGCGGGTGCTTTCTGGGAGGTACTGCGCTGTACGCGGGGGAGGGGACGGCGGCGGGATGTGCGGTGGTGCGCCGTGCGGAGTGGGGCGCCGGGGTCAGGCGGCGTCGGCCTGCCCGTTCTCGGGCTCGGTGACGTCCCGGGCGGCGAGGGTCATGACGGCGTCCTCGGTGGCGTCGGCGCCGTCGAGTTCGCCGGCGATGCGGCCGTCGCGCATCACGAGGATGCGGTCGCTCATGCCGAGGACCTCGGGGAGTTCGCTCGACACCATGACGACGGCACCGCCGGCTTCGGTGATGGCGTTGACGAGCTCGTAGATCTCGACCTTCGCGCCGACGTCGACACCGCGGGTCGGCTCGTCCAGCAGCAGGACGCTCGAGCCGGCGAGGATCCAGCGCCCGAAGACGGCCTTCTGTTGGTTGCCGCCGGACAGGGAGCCGATCGGCTGGTCGATGTCGTGCATCCGGATCCGCAGGCGGGCGGCGACCTGCTCGGCGCGCTGCTTCTGCCCGGCGAAGTCGACGAGACCGCCCCGTGCGCTGGACGCGAGCGTGGCGTAGCCGAGGTTGTCGTTGACCGACGCGCCGAGCACGAGGCCCTGGCCCTTGCGGTCCTCGGGCACGTGTCCGATACCGGCCTTGATCGCGCCGGCGACGCTGCCCTTGCCGAGTGCGCGGCCGCGGACGGTCACGGTGCCGCTGTCGTAGCCGTCGGCGCCGGCGATCGCGCGGACCAGTTCGGTGCGTCCGGCGCCGACGAGGCCGGAGATGCCGACGATCTCGCCGGCGTGCACGTCGAAGGACACGTCCGTGAAACGACCGACGGCGGTGAGGTGTTCGACCCGCAGCACGGGGTCGGCACGGTCGACGACGGCCGCGCCCGTCGGGTACTGCTCCTCGATGCTCCGCCCGACCATGAGCCGGACGAGCTCGTCCTCGGGCGTCGAGGCCGGCACCTCGGCCACGAAGTGACCGTCGCGGAGCACCGCGACCGTGTCGCCGATCTCGGCGATCTCGTCGAGGTGGTGGCTGATGAAGAGCATGCCGACGCCCCGGGCACGCAGGTCCGCGACGACCCGGAAGAGCGCCTCGGTCTCGTGGCGGGTGAGGGCCGCGGTCGGTTCGTCGAGGATGAGGATCTGCGCGTCGACGCTGAGCGCCTTCGCGATCTCGACGAGCTGCTGCCGGGCGATGCCGAGGTCACCGACCGGGGTGTCGACGTCGACGTCGAGCCCGATGGTGGCGAGCGCCGCCTCCGCCTGGCGGCGGAGCGTCTTCCGGTCGACCATGCCGAAGCGGGTCGGGATCCGGCCCATCATCACGTTCTCGGCGACGCTGAGCGACCCGACCAGGTTGAGCTCCTGGTGGATGGTCGCGATGCCGAGCCGCTCCGCGGCCGAGACGGTCGGGAGGCTCACCTCGGCCCCGTCGACGAGGATCCGCCCGCCGTCGGGCTGGTGGATGCCGGACATCATCTTGATGAGCGTCGACTTCCCGGCACCGTTCTCGCCGAGGAGGACCTGCACCTTCCCGGCGTGCACGTCGACGGTGACGTCGGTGATCACCTGGACGGGGCCGAACGACTTGCTCACCCGGTCGAGGGTGAGGAGTGGGTGCTGCTGCAGGGGGGTCTGCGGCATCGGTGTCTGTTCCATGTCAGTGCTCCGGGTGCTGCTGGTCAGCGTGCTGCTGGTCGGCGTGCTGCTGGTCGGTCGGGCGCGGCGGTGCGGCCGGTCGACGGGGACGGATGGGGGTGGCCGAGGAGGCGCGGACGATGAGCTCGCTCGGCAGGCGGACGGACTGCGGGGTGCCGCCGTCGATGACGTCGCGGAGCAGGTCGACCGCGACACGGCCCATGTCCTCGACGCTGTGTGCGACGACGGAGAGGGCGGGCTCGAGGAGCGAGAACCACTCGATGTCGTCGAAGGCGACCAGGGCGATGTCCTCGCCGACACGGAGACCGAGCCGGTTCAGGATCGCGATCGCGCCGACGGCCATCAGGCTGTCCGCGGCGAAGATCGCCGTCGGCGGGTCGTCGAGACCGAGCAGGGTCGTGACGCCGGTCGAGCCGGACGCGGCCTGGAAGTCGCCGAACACGACGAGGTCGGGGTCCGCGCTGAGGCCCGCGGCGGTGATCGCGTCCTGGTACGCCGTGAAGCGCTCGCGGCCGGTGGAGACGCTCTGCGGGCCGGCGATGTACCCGATACGGGTGTGTCCGAGTGCGGCGAGGTGCTCGACGGTCTGCCGGATGCCGGTGCTGCTGTCGGTGGTGACGCTCGGCACGTCGATGCCCGGGATCACGCGGTCGACGAACACCGTGGGGATCTCGCGGTCGACGAGTTGCTGGACGGTCCCGGTGTCGTTGCCCTGCGGTGCGACGATCACGCCGTCGACCCGGCGGGCGATGAGCGTGTCGAGGTACCGGTTCTGCTGGTCGGCCCGTTCGTTCGCGTTGCCGAGCAGCGTGACGTAGCCCTCGGCCAGCGCGGCCTGCTCGATCGTGTGGGCGAGGTCCGCGAAGAACGGGTTGCGGACGTCCGAGACGAGCAGGCCGATCGTGTCCGACCGGGTGGACCGCAGCGCGCGGGCCTGCAGGTTCGGGCGGAAGTCGAGGTCCTTCGCGGCCTGCTCGACGGCCCGGCGCGAGTCTTCGCTCGTCGCGGCGTTGCCCGAGAGGACGCGCGATGCCGTCGCTGCCGAGACGCCGGCGCGGGCGGCGACGTCCTTGATGGTGACGGCGTTCATCGTTGAGCACTCCGTTGGGCGAGTCGTGGAATCGATTCCATGGAATCGATTCCATGACCATAGGCACCGTGGCCGGTCATGTCAAGCAGGGGGCCCGGGGGGGGGGCTGTCTCTTATACACATCTCCGAGCCCACGAGACATCTCAGGATCTCGTATGCCGTTTTCTGCTTGAAAAAAAAAAAGCACCCGCCTGCCTTGCGCATTCGCGTTCCG